>CALLLO010000076.1 GCA_938082985.1 uncultured Candidatus Marinamargulisbacteria bacterium
TTTTTTTGTAAAGACTATAAAAATTTAGTAGTCTACTTTAACAGATCCTTTTAGGATTTCACATTGGCATCCAAGACGTTTATTTCCTTCCATACCCAAATCACTTTCTTCTTGTGTAAGTGGAGATAAATTCTCCATCCCTTCAAGAACTTCGATTTCGCATGTACCGCATACACCATTGCTGCATCCGATTGGAACGCCAGCTTCTTCAATTGTTTCTACGATATTTTCGCCGTCTGCTACTTCAAATTCTTCGTCGTTTAGTATTAATTTTGCCATTTTAGAGCTCCTTAGATGTGCTTAGTCGTTAACTTTTAAAGATATTTATACCGTGAGTTTAAGACAAGGTCAACGATTTGCCTTTTCAAAAGCTTTCATAAAGTCAATCAAGGCGTCCACACTTGCTTCTGGGCAGGCATTGTAGATAGAGGCCCTTAACCCACCTACAGATCTATGTCCTTTTAACCCACTAAGACCCGCTGCTGTTGCTTCTTTTACAAAGGTCGCTTCCAGTGCTTCATCATGTCTTACTCTAAAAACAACGTTCATCTTAGATCTGGATGATGTTTCTACAGGAGAAATGTAAAAATCTGACGCATCTATAGCCGCGTATAACTTAGCCGATTTTCTGTTATTGATCTCTTCAATAGCCGCTACCCCACCCTGAGCTTCTAACCATTCAAATACAAGCCCACACATATAAATACCAAATGTAGGCGGTGTGTTATAGAGAGACTCTGCTTTTATATGTGTTCGGTATTGCAGCATTGTAGGCAGGGCTTCGTCAGCACGCTCGACTAATTTTTTATCTACGATAACTAAAGTGACGCCGGAAGGACCAATATTTTTTTGAGCCCCTGCAAAGATCAATCCAAAATCAGCTACGTTAATACGTTTAGAGAAAATATCTGAAGACATATCCGCTACGAGGGGTACACCGTTAGTATTTGGAAACGATTGCCACTGCGTTCCGGCTATGGTGTTGTTAGAGGTGATGTACGCGAAACTAGCGTCTTTATTAAAACTTTCTGAATCTACATTTGGGATATAAGAAAAATTCTTATCTTCGCTACTCGCAAGTACATTTAACTCCGATTCTTTCTTGAATTCTTTAATCGCCTTTTTAGACCAAGATCCCGTGTTTATAAGATCAATAGATTGGCCGGACTTTGCTATGTTCATGGGTACCATAGAAAATTGAAGGCTCGCCCCTCCTTGCAAGAAAAGAATGGCGTGTGTGTCTGGAACGTTTAGCAATCTTCTACACGCTGACTCGGCTGATTCTATAACCTGAGTAAATTCTTTAGATCTGTGACTCATCTCCATAAGAGACATGCCCGCATCCATAAAGTTTACGATCTCTGATTGTGCTTTTTCTAGTACGGCTAGAGGCAGGGCTGCTGGTCCAGCACTAAAATTGTGTATTCGCTTTGTCATAAAATCTCCTAAATTGTAATAATTCTGATTGAATTGATGCCGTTGGATTCCCCAATAGGAATCCCTGCGGTAACTACTACTGTATCATTTTTCTCGAGTAAGCCTAAACTAGCAGCTTCTTTTGTGGCGATATTTATCATATCTGTCCATTTTTCAATCTCTTTAAACGGTTTTGGCATCATCATGGGGATAACCCCTCGATATAAGGACATCCGTTGGCAGAGATGTACAGCATCTGTGGGAGCTAAAACGGGTAAGTTTGAATTTAATTTTGAAGCGATAAGAGGCGTATTTCCAGAGCTAGTAAAAGCGATGATTGCTGAAGCATTATTTTCTTCAGCAATTTGGTCCGCGGCTTTACAAAAAGAAGTAGTCATAGAGCTTGTGTTAAATCGAAAGCTACTACCCGCTTTATCTTCACGTTTGATAGCTACCATATTCATATCTGTTTCTGTACAAATGTTTGCCATTGTTTCAATCACATTTGCTGGATTAACACCAATAGCCGTCTCTCCTGAGAGCATCACAGCATCACAGTGGTCATAAACAGCATTAGCTATATCGGAGACTTCTGCACGGGTGGCAACTTCTTCATGAATCATACTTTCTAGCATTTGAGTCGCTACGATGACGGGTTTGATTTGTTTGTTACAGGCACGAATCATACGTTTTTGAATTTGTGGGACTTTCTCTACCCCAATTTCTACACCCAAGTCTCCTCTCGCTACCATCAACGCGTCTGATTCTTTAATAATCGCGTCTAAGTTATCAATGGCTTGTTGTCGTTCTATTTTTGAAATGACTTTTATCTCATCAGCGTTATGTTTCTTTAAAAAGGCTTTAAACTGTGTCACATCTTTAGCTTCAGAAACAAAAGACAGTGCAATATAATCTACCTTTGCTTGTATGGCCGTTACCGCATCTATTTGATCTTTTTTTGTAAACGGGGATACTGACATTTTAGTTTGTGGTAAATTAACGCCTTTATGATTAGACAAGAGGCCTCCTCTACTAACTTCACATTGGGCATCTGTTTTTGTTTTACTTTTTACAACAAGTTTAATCTTGCCGTCGTCTACAAATATTTGATCCCCTACCGCTACATCTTCAACAAAATGGGAATACGATACGAAAGCTCGAGTCTCATCACCTAAGCACTCTTCCGAGGTAAATGAAAACAAGGATTTTTCTTTTAAAACAACCGAGTCTCCCTTAATTTTCCCAACACGAATCTTAGGCCCTTGAAGGTCCATAAGAATAGCAATGTGACGTCCATACTTAGCAGATTCTGCGCGCACCATACTTACTATATTAGTGACATGTGCAGGGTCTGAATTGTGCGAGGCGTTTATGCGGAACATATCGACACCATTTTTAATCATGGCATTAATCGTACTCGAATTTGTAGACGCGGGGCCTAGCGTTGCAATAATTTTAGTCTTTTTATTTTGGATTATTTTCTTTTTCATAGTCACCAAGTGTACCACAAAACATTAGCTTAAAGAAATTTCTATAATCCCTTTTTTCTGCCTTAAAAGAGCCGCTTTTAAGCCAACAGCTTCTTGTGTCGCACTGTAATCTAGATTTAACCAGTTCGCTAATCCCTTTAAGGTTAAATTGTGAGGTAATTGATAAAACTCCCTTACATGGTCTGTATGATTTTTAATAGGGAGTGTGTTAAATATAGCGCCCCCATCGTTGTTTAATACGATAATTTGCAGATTACTTTGTTTTTTCTTCAACCAAACAAAAGCATTAAGGTCATAAAGAGCGGTTAAGTCCCCTACAACTAAAACCACTCGTTTTTTTGTGCCAGCGGCTACGCCCATTGCTGTGGAGATGATGCCATCGATACCACTCGTCCCCCTATTGGCCAAACATAGTTGTGGGTGTGCCATACTAAAGGCGGTTTGCGAGTTGAGCTGTCGTATAGCTAGGCTGTTTGAAGCAAACACAATATCATCAGGACTCAGAGACTCTACTATATGTTGAATATAAAGATCTTTAGTCTCACTATTTTTTGGTAAAAAAAATGGCATATGCCTAGGTGCTTGAGAGATATGTTTTATATAGTTATCTAAGTAATTTGATATGTCTCCGCTTAACTTTATGTAAGGGGTCTCTCTTTGAGTTTGTACCCCCTCGAAGTTATGAAGGTGTATAAGATTTCTCACCTTTTTTACGGCTGACACTCTTACTTTATCAATAAGTTTGGTACCTATGTAGAAAATCGTATCACAGTCACTCGGTATCGTTCTACTTTGTAAGGGGTCTTGAATTTGTCTAAGATGAGATTGAATATCACACACCATAGGCCATTGTAGTTTTTGAGCAAGAAGATACACCTTTTCAGCCGTCTTCAAATCTGGAAGTGAGCCAAGAAGCAGGCAGCCCTTCTGTGCCTGCTTAATAACAGATAAAGACTCTACAAAATTCTTATTATCAAAAAAACACTCTCTATTTAAAGTCGCTATCTTCTTCATTTTTTTTATCTTTGGATACTCTTTTTCTGAGAGAGGTTCTCGAAAAGGGCAGTTAATATGAACAGGCCCAATAGGAAAGCTCTTCGCTTCAAGGCAAGCCTTAGAAACAAGATTTAAATAGTCACCTTCTTGATAGCTGCCATTGGGAGTTGGAAGGCAGGTAAACAATTTTACGTTAGATCCAAATATATGAGATTGAA
>CALLLO010000077.1 GCA_938082985.1 uncultured Candidatus Marinamargulisbacteria bacterium
GCGTTTGAAATTCAAGTACATGGACCCCTTCTTATTCAATATTCAAACCGTCGTTTTATGACGGGCTTAGATAAAAAAAAAGATACTGACAACACGGAAGTCATTAGTAAGTATGCCTATGATCATGATTACCCAGGTCGAGAGTTTGTCTTTTTGGACAATCCGCATGGACATTTTATGTACGTCTATTTTGATAGGTCCTTGATCCGTTACATCCCGCAACTCGCTTCATTAAACTTAGATGCCTGGATTATAGATGCTCGAGGAGAGTCGGATGATTATTTCTCCACGACTATTTCTAGTTATAAAAAGCTCAGAGAGGCTTATTTAAAAGAGCCTGAATTATGGAACGTGCCAATAAAAGAGATTGAAGCTATAGACGCTGTGTCTCGTAGACCTCAAAAAGCTGGATTCTTTAGAGCAAATCAAACAGACAAAGGACGAAAATCTCCATACGCAGAGCTGCCTGATGACCTTAGGTTTATTGGAACAGTAAAAGATGTTCTCAAAGATAAAAAAATGACACTTGAAATAGAAGAGCCCTTATTTGAAGGCGATCATCTTTATATTTCTAGTCCTCGAAAAAAACTCGTCGAATTCGATATCTCTCGTGTCATACCTACCGAGTACGACTCTATTATCCAACTCAATTGGAGAAAAGGCGTACTCGCTAAGAGTAAAGTCTATAAACGTTAAGCGAAAAAGTTCTTTATTTCTCGCTCTGCACTTTCTGAACTGTCAGAAGAATGAATAATATTAGCATCTAAAGTCAATCCAAAATCTCCTCTAATAGTACCAGGAGCAGATTCTGCAGGGTTTGTTGCGCCACACATAGCCCTGACAACACTTACAGCGTTAGGCCCTTCCAAAATCGCGGCTACAACGGGAGCAGCTGTAACATAGGATCTCAAACCTGGATAAAAAGATTTTTCAACATGCTCTTCATAATGTCTATCGGCTAAATCATTAGAGATTTTTAATTGCTTTAAAGAGGCAATCGTCAATCCTCTTGATTCAAATCTAGCTAAAACTTGGCCTACTAAGCCTCTTTTTACTGCATCTGGTTTTAAAAATATAAATGTTTGTTCGGTCATGTGAAACCCCTTCGTATTAGATTTTACCAATTCTTGACTATAACGTACTTTTTTACAAGCTAATTAAATTCCGCTTTACATTTAGTTATTTGGGCATGTACTTGTTGCTTAGCCGTTCCACCGACCAAATCTTTCGCATTCACTGCCGCCTCTAAGGTTAGAGCATCATACACTGAGGACTCAACTTTACCAGAAAAGCTCTTAAATTCCTCCAAGCTTAATTCTTCTAATTGCTTATTCTGTTCCATAGCATACAACACAGCTTTCCCCGTTATTTCATGTGAATCTCGAAAAGGAACACCCTGTTTAACCAAGTAATCTGCAAAATCTGTGGCGAGCAAATATCCTTTAGATAAAGCGGCATGAATAGCCTCTTTATTTAACGTTAGGCCTTGCATCATCTCAGTAAAACAGTCTAAACAGTGTGATAAAGTATCCGCCGTATCAAACATCATTTCTTTATCTTCTTGAAGATCTCTATTATAGGTGAGCGGCAAGCCTTTTAGCGTTTGCTGTAGCGCCACTAAATTACCTAGAACACGCCCAGATTTTCCTCGTATAAGCTCAGCCATATCTGGGTTTTTCTTTTGAGGCATAATAGATGAGCCCGTTGTGAAATCGTCTCCTAAATTTACAAAGCCGATAATAGGTGAGTTCCATACCACTATTTCTTCGCAAAATCGGCTCAAATGAGTCATGACGACTGAAGCAGAAAAAAGATATTCCAAAATAAAATCTCGATCAGATACAGCGTCCATACTGTTTTGTGTTATGCCTGAAAAACCAAGCTCTTTAGCCACAAAATCTCTATCTAGACCATAATTATTACCCGCCATAGCACCCGATCCCAAGGCACACACATCAGCCATCTCAAAGGTATGTTCAAAGCGTGATATATCTCGTTTAAATTTTTCTATGTACGCCAAAATATGATGTGAAAAAAGGACAGGTAAAGCGGGTTGAAAGTGTGTGAATCCTGGAAAGATGACATCTTTATGTTCGTCTGCTAGCTCACATAAGACGTTATTTAGTTCAGTTAATTGTGACATGGCAAAACTAGATTGATCTTTGATAAATAAACGCGTATCCGTAATGACCTGATCATTTCTAGATTTTCCTGTATGAAGACGTTTCCCAAGATCCCCTAAGCGTTCCGTTACAAGTCTTTCAATACAGCTATGAATATCTTCATCAGCGCCTAATAACTCCGCTTCATTCTTTATAAAACCGTCGTTAAGCTCAGATAAGCAGGTACAGACTTGCTGACATTCTTCTTTTGTAAATATATTAGCCTTCTGCAAGGCCTTGGCATGAGCGGTATTAACCGCAATATCGTAAGATACCAATCGTTTATCAATATGTAATGAATAACTTAATTTTATAGCCGATTCAGCCAGCCCTTGTTTAAAACGGCCACCCCAGAGTTTTTTTGCCATTATAATCCCTTTCTATCTACCATGCCTTGAACTTTCATAGGTAATCCAAATAAACGAATAAAGCCTGTCGCATCTTTTTGGTCATAGAGTTCCGTATCTGCAAACGAAGCGAGATCTTCCATATACAAAGACTTATCCGCCCAAACACCTGCCGGAACAATATTTCCTTTATATAGCTTTAATCTAACCCTACCGCTTACGTTTTCTTGCGTTTGATCTACAAACTTATCGAGAGACTCTCTTAGCGTCGAAAACCATTTCCCATCATAGACTAAATCAGCATATTTAATCGCGAGTTCATCTTTTAGATGCATCGTATCTCTATCTAAAGTTAATTGCTCAATCTGGCGATGTGCTTCATACAAGATACTTCCGCCTGGCGTTTCATACACACCTCGCGACTTAATTCCAACCAAACGATTTTCTACCATATCCAACTGGCCAATCGCGTGTTCCGCTCCAAAAGTGTTAAGTGTCTTAAGCAGCTCTATTGGGCCGAGTGCCTTACCGTCAATTTTAGTGGGAATCCCTTTTACAAACTCCAATTCAAGGTAAACCGCTTTATCTGGCGCAGACTCAATCGTGTTAGAAATTGTATACACTCTATCCTCAGCTTCTTTCCCGGGATCTTCTAGTTCTCCACCTTCATGGCTAATATGCCAAATGTTTCTATCTTCTGAGTATATTTTTTCTTTGGTTTGAACAATAGGAATATTATGTTTTTCAGCATAATCAATACAGTCTTCTCTAGACGTCATGTCCCATTTAGGGTCCTTCCAAGGAGCAATAATACCTAAGCTTGGGTCGAGTGCCATAACGGTTAATTCAAAACGAACTTGATCATTCCCTTTTCCCGTAGCCCCGTGAGCAATGTATTTAGCCCCTTCTTTTTGAGCTATTTCTACCATTCTCTTAGCGATTAAGGGTCGTCCAAAGCTTGTGCCTAAAAGATATTTACCTTCGTAAATGGCTCCAGCTTTAAGGGTTGGATAAATATAATCTGTAATAAAGGATTCTCGTAGATCTTCTATGTAACATTTAATCGCGCCCGTTTGCTTCGCTTTTTCTTCCAAACCATCCAATTCTTCTTCCTGACCAAGATCCGCACACATGGCTATAACATCTAGATCATAATTCTCGATCAACCATTGGATCATAACGGAGGTATCTAAACCACCTGAATACGCTAAAACTACTTTATCTTTTCCCACGAAAACACCTCATATTAACTCTTTTTTTTATTGTACTAGTCCTGAAATAAATACGCTAGAATCCCCTTCTGGGCATGCAGTCTGTTTTCTGCTTGATCAAACACTATTGATGAAGGGCTTTCCATACATTCATCCGTCACTTCTTCATCTCTATGTGCTGGTAAACAATGCATAAATACAGTCTCTGGCTTAGCAGAGTGCATCAAGGCCATATTAATCTGATACGGAGCAAAGTCTTTTAGTCGTTGCTTTGTTTCCTCTTCTTGGCCCATAGACGTCCACACATCTGCATATATTACATCTGCAGACTTAACCGCTTCATGTGGGTCTTTAACAAAATTAAAGGGGAGGTCACACGTCGGCTCATACCCCTTGGGGGTACTAACCGTAATCTCCCATCCTAATGCTGCACATATTTCTATAAGAGAGATACACACGTTATTACCATCGCCTACGTATGCGATATGAATATTATCCCAGCGCTTAAACTGTTCAATCACTGTTAAGGCATCCGCCATAGCCTGGCAAGGATGAGACACATCTGATAGGCCGTTTATAACAGGAATAGTTGCATACTCCTCAAATTCTTTTAGTACAGCATGCTCAAAAGTTCTAATCATGACGATATCAACATATCTAGATAGCACACGTGAAATATCTTTTACCGCTTCTCTCTTTCCTAAGCCAATTTCATTAGCTTGTAAACTAACGACCTGTCCGCCAAGCTGCATCATAGCAACTTCAAAAGATACGCGAGTGCGTGTTGAAGGTTTTTCGAAAATCAAGCCTAATGTTTTGTTTTTAAGTCTATCTTGAAAGGGAGTTGCCTTAATCTCTATTGCAAGTTCAAGAATCGCTTTTATGTCTGATGATGAATAATCTGTAATATCAATAAAATGTTTCATGCTACCCTCAGTGAATCATGGTTCCAATACCAGTATCTGTAAATATCTCAAGTAAAACTGCGTGCTCGATCGTACCATTAATAATATGAACCTGAGAAACGCCGTTTTCTATAGCTGTCGCTGAACATGTTAATTTTGGAAGCATGCCCCCTTGAACATCAGGATGAGACAGAAAGTTTTTAGCCGCTTCCAAACTTAACCTACTTTGAAGTTCGCCTTCAATCTTTAAACCCTGAACATCTGTCAGATATACAAGCTTTAAAGACTTTAAGGCTTCAGCAATACGTTGTGCAACATGATCGGCATTCATATTTAAGGTTTCACCTTTTACGCTTATACCTACCGATGATATAACAGGAATATAACCAGATGTGCTTAATGTTTGTATCAAGGTTGTATCTACGTTTGTTATATCACCAACAAAACCTAAATCTTTATTTTTTTTACTTTTTACTTTCTCAGCCGTAAACAAATTTGCATCTTTACCAGAAAGCCCCACAGCCTTTCCTCCATGCGAATTAATCAGAGAGACAACTTCACTGTTAATTTTACCGGTTAAAACCATCTCAGTAATTTCCATGGTTTCTGAATCTGTGACGCGTAACCCCTCTATAAATGTAGATTTTTTACCTACTTTTTCCATCCATTTAGAGATTTCTTTTCCTCCACCATGAACAATGACAGGATTTAGACCCACATACTTTAACAACACGATATCTTCAGCAAACTTTGATTTCAACTCATCGTTTACCATTAAAGAGCCCCCATATTTAATAAGAAAAGTATGCCCGGCAAACTCTCTTATATAAGGAAGCGCTTCTAATAATACTTTTGCTTTTTCAATACGTTTTTCAAACATATAACACTCTCTTTTTAATTGTAGTCCACATTAATATCAATATAGGCTTTAGTTAAATCACATCCCCATGCTGTCGCAGTTCCTGTACTCAATCCAAGATCAACACCAATCACGACATGCTCCGCATCTAAAGCTCCAGAGGCCTCTTTTGATTCATACTCTACGGGCTCCCCATCTTTAAATACCTCAACGCCTGCAAAGTTAAAGGTGCATTTGGCCTGATTTACTTTTACCCCTGACGTTTTTCCAACAGCCATCAGGACACGCCCCCAATTAGGATCGTTACCGTGAATCGCTGTTTTTACTAAAGGAGAGTTTACAACATTCTTAGCAATGATCTTAGCATCTCTGTGTGTAGCAGCACCTGTAACCTGTACTTCTATAAGTTTAGTAGCACCTTCCCCATCACGAGCAATTTGTGTGGCTAGGCTCGTGCAAGCCTCACGTAAAAGAGCCTTAAACCCGTCTACCTCTTCTTTAACCGCCATAGAAAACTGATACTCCCCTGAGGCAAACATCACGACCATATCGCTTGTAGAGGTGTCCGTATCAACAGATATCATGTTAAACGTTACATCTACGGCTTCAGACAGCCACGATTGCAGGGTATTTTGGTCTATATCCGCGTTAGTGGTAAGAAAGCCCAACATAGTCGCCATATTAGGCTCAATCATTCCAGAACCCTTAGCAATGCCAGCTATTGTGATCAGCTTCTTTCCAATTTTCTTTTCAACATACACATGCTTTTGAGTAAGATCAGTGGTCATAATAGCCTCGGCAGCCGCTTGCCCCAGTTTTTCTTTAGGATTACTAAGCAAAGTATCAATGCCCGTTAAAATAGGGTCCATGTTTAACTGAACGCCAATAATACCCGTAGAGGCTATCCCTACTTCAGCTTGTTTTAAACCCAAGTTTTCGGCTACTCGACGTGCCATACTTTTACAATTTTTTAAGCCTTCTTTCCCTGTTGCTGCATTTGCGTTTCCTGAATTAATAAGAATAGCCTTCAATCGGCAGGTCTTCATAGCTTTTTTTGTATAGACTATATTAGCTCCAGGACATTCGTTTCGTGTAAACACAGCCGCTGTGGCGGTAGTGTCTGGTACATAGATGAAAGCCAAATCTTTTTTACCCGAACTCTTTATTCCCGCTGAGATACCATTCGCATGTACACCATCTAAATCTGTAAATATTTTCATATGTACATAGCCACCTGATTAAGAGCCGTCATTTCTTCATACTCACACATGATATTCATATTCTGAATCGCCTGCCCAGCCGCACCTTTTATAAGATTATCGATGACAGAGAAAACAACAACAGTAGAGCGATCATCTTCAGCACGGAGACTTAACATGCAATTATTAGTACCTGTCACATATTTTGTATCAGGACTAACTGACTCATCTGCGAAAATTATAAAGGGTTTATCCTCATAGGCTTTTTTTAAGCAGTCTGTCAAAGCTTGAACCGTTACGCCTTCTTTTTTCTGCATGTATATACTGGATAATATGCCACGGCTCATAGGAGCCAAATGAGGAGAAAAGAAAACAGGCTCGCCTACAGTCATATTAATTTCAGCACTGTGACGATGTGTACCTGTAGCATACGCAGAAAAAGAGTCACTAGCTTCGCAGTACAAATAAGCGTCCTTAGCCTTTCGCCCAGCACCCGATACCCCTGATTTAGCATCTACGATATACGGCCCAGTAACAAGGCCCGCCTTAACTAGGGGCTGTAAACCTAAAATAACGCTGGTGGCATAGCACCCAGGATTAGCCACGATGTCCGACCCTTCGATATCAGCACGATAAAGCTCAGGGATCCCATAAGAAATAGAGCCCAATAAGTCTGAGTTCTGATGAGCCACACCATAAAATTTTTCAAACTCAGAGTCTGAATCTAGGCGAAAGTCTGCAGATAGATCTATAATTTTTAAATTATCTACACCTGCAAGGGCATCCAAATAAGCATGTGATGTTGCATGTGGAATAGCAAGAAATAAAACATCAATATCTGGTGAAACTAAATGAGGGGCAAAACTCTCTAGAACAGCATCTATCTTGTTAATAAACTGCGGATAAATCTCACTAAAAGGTTTACCCGCATATTGCATCGAATATAAAGTAAAGTCTGATACCTCTGGATGCTGTAATAGCAATCGGCATAACTCCACGCCGGTGTACCCAGTGGCACCAACGATTCCTACGTGGATCATATAGCCTCCTGAAATTATTTTTTTATTTTTAAGCGGTTGGCCTTAGCCCCTACACGGTCGCGTAGGTAAAACAACTTAGAACGCCTTACTTTTGAACGTTGAATAATTTCAATATCAGTAAGTAAAGGAGAATGGAGTAAATAGGCTTTTTCAACCCCGACTTTATCAATAATTTTTCGGATAGTTATAGATCTAGATGAATTTGAACCGGCTATCTTAACGATTGTTCCTTCAAACTTTTGAGTACGTTTCTTTTTACCCTCAACAATAGTTTTAGAAACACGGACTGTGTCACCTACGTTTAATTCAGGAAGGGATTCCTTCATTTGTTCTTTTTCAAAAGCTTCAATAATTTGACTCATACACCATCTCCTTAGACAATAAATCGCACCTAGCATATGTACGATTTTACAAGTCAAACAGTATAGTGCTTATTTACTCAAACTGTCTACTAAATATTCTTTCTCGTTTTCAGATAGTTTCTCTAACGCTAAAAGATCTGGCCGTTTAAAGAGTGTTTTCTCTAAAGCTAAACGTCTTTCATAGGTATCAATACGCTTATGATTTCCTGATCTAAGCAGCTCTGGAACTTCACAGCCTTCTACTTCTCTAGGATGTGTATACTGAGGAGCTTCTAAGACGCCTGACAAAACACTTTCGTTTTCCACGCTATCTTCATTACCGATGACACCTGGAATATATCGCACAATAGCCTCTACAATTGTTAAAGCGGGCAATTCCCCAGACGTTAATATAAAATCTCCTACTGATATTTCTTCGCAATCAAAAAGACTAAGCACACGAGAATCTACGCCCTCAAAATAGCCCACAATAATAATAATATCTCTATCCGATTTCGCGCGTGTTTTTGCCCATGTCGAACTCAAGGATTTCCCTTGTGGGCTTGTATATACGATCTTTGCCTCTTTATAATTTTCTATAGACCTAATGGCAGCAGCGAGAACATCCGCTTTTAACAGCATCCCCTGCTTATGTCCAAAAGGATAATCATCCACCTTGTTATGTTTATCTGTAGCAAACTCTCTAATATTTATAAACTTTATAGAAAAAAGCGCTCGATCGAGCGCTTT
>CALLLO010000078.1 GCA_938082985.1 uncultured Candidatus Marinamargulisbacteria bacterium
TACATTGGTTACAACTAAAACACAAAAAGCCCTGGGATGTTCATTTACTGGAGATCTTGAAACCTTTCTTGTTACACCCGGAGACACGCTTACCGCTGGACAGGTCATAGGAATAGGAAAAGCCAGCAAACAAGAACAACATATTTATGCCGGGTCTGAGCATGAGGGCTGTGTCGTATGTGAGCTTCTTAAACCCACAGATTCAGAAGGGCGTGTCACGGGGATACAAGGTATACTTTTTCAAGAACAATTACTTACGCTCAGCCCGCCCGAATCGTGAATTCACTTTTTAAATATAAGAAAAAACAACTAAAAAACGGATCCCCTATTTTTATCTACCCTCTCATTGACTCGACCAATGATGAGGGAAGACGATTTATACAACAATCCCCTACCCTAACCCCCTTTCAAAAAGGGCTCGTACTTATAAGTTCACAACAAAGTAATGGAAAAGGACAATATGATCGAATATGGGAGTCTCAAAAAGGAGGTCTATATTACACCCTAATCATCCCCTATAAGACCTATCATAGCGAGTCTCCCGCACAGGCAAAAAAAAGAGCAGAAGGGATTTGCCACACAGTCATTCACGAACTAAGAAAAATCATCCCTCTCTCACTTGAACACAAAGCACCTAACGATATCTACACCCAAGGCAAAAAGATTGGAGGCGTACTAATAGAAGTAGAGCACGTCTCCAACACACCTGTTATGATTATTGGTATTGGGCTCAATATTAATCAAAAAAGCTTTACTGACTCACTTTCTCTTAAAGCAGGCTCTGTCTACACTTTCTGCAAAAAAAATATCCCCCTCACTCAGCTTGTAGAAGTAATAACGCCAGCTTTAATAAAAAAACTTACACTCTAAACCTACGCATCTCTCCCTTAGAAAAAAACTAAGAAGAGGTTTACCTTTTCACCTTAATACCCAACCATCCCTCAGAACTCAAACACTGCTCAACCACAAGCCCGTGCTTCTCTAAAAAGGATAATATCTCCCCCTTCCACTGTCTCCCAATCCCAGAAAAAACAATCCGTCCACCAGGTTTACACGCGGCCATAATATGGGTAATAGATGCTTCAATTACCTCAGTCAAAATATTCGCAATAACGAGATCATTCTCTCTCTCAGGCGCCGCCTTCACTATATCCCCTTCAGAAACCTGAATAAGCCTACAGTTGTTTCTTGCACAGTTTTCTTTTGTTTTAATCACAGACAATGGCTCATTATCCACAGCATCCACAATCACACTTCCCCATTTCTCAGCCAAAATCGCCAAAATACCCGTTCCCGTCCCTATATCTATCACAGAGCTCGGAACGGCCTCATCATAGATAGACCTCATCAAGCTAGCACATAGCCTGGTTGTAGGATGTCGGCCATCTCCAAAGGCATCTCTCGGATCCAACTCGATAAGCGTCTCCACATAGTCAGGAATTCGCGTATCTTTATCTGAAGGTTTTATAAACACACCCGGAATCAACACTCCGCCTTCATAGTCCTCCATCCATTTATACTCCCAGTCCTCTACAGGTGTTACTGTCGCGTCAGGATAATGCGTAAGAAAAGCGTTAGGAAAACGTGTTAACACCGTCAGACAGACACCCCCATCACAGTCCTCACTCGACACGTTTCCAGCACCATAAGAAAACAAAAGCTCCGTCTGAAGATCTTCAGCCTCTCTCTCACAAACTATGGCAACGTTTACATACATTTTTTTTATTTTTTTAAAATCTCAATAACGACGTCAAAATATTCAGCGTAACTATCCATATACAAGGGGATTTTTTTCACAGTCAACATGGATCCTTTCGTCACGATCTTAACCGCCTTGTCACTATAATAATTAGCCTGAATAACAAGGTCCACTTCACCCATCTTCATCCATTTATTAATTTTTCTTAAATGCTTGGGCGTAGGAGGTATGTCCGGTTGCACTTCTAGAGTAGCCACATGCCGTATACCTAAAAAATCATACAAATACGTCCATGTTTTATGATAACTTACCGCACGTTTTCCTCTTAATTTTTTAGACGCCTTCTTCCATACAGAAATTTTAGCCCGAAGAGCATCGTTAAAGGCTACAATATTTTTCTCATAATCCCCCTTATTCTCAGGATCTAACTTAATGAGGCGTTGGCTAATCGTTTTAGCTACAGTAAAAGCGTTATTAGGATTATGTAAATAATGAGGATTGCCAGAGCGATGCCCACCCTTTGAATACACATGCGGCACATCTCTTTTAGGGATCCCTTTCGACACATCCAATACCCCTGTCCAATAATCAAGTAATTTTTTATTACCCGCCGCCTGTACGAGCTCTTGCACCCAATCATCATAATCCATACCAATTTTAATCACACAATCCGCCTTACTCAGCTTTTTAAGCATCGACGGCCTAGGTTCAAAATGATGTAAATCTACTGAGCCCTTAACCAAAGGCTTAACCAAAACATGTTTGCCTCCGAGTTGTCTGGTTATATCTGCAAGATCCGGACTGGTTGTGATGATATACAAGGGTTTAGCTAAAAGAGGCGACGTAATCCCCATGAGAAAAATAAGTAAAATAAATCTAAGTATTAAAAGCATATATAAATATTACTCTCTTTTTAAAATAAGAGTAAGACTTTAAATAATCCCCACCCTTTAGATCAAGCGTACATATCTTCACTATTCGTCGACAGAACCTCGTTTTTTTACTCTTGGTACCCATACTTTGATATTCGCTGCGACTGAGCTCTATTACGTTGAGGGTGAATCAGATCTAAAGACATTTAATTTTTCAATATAGATTCAATCTCAGCTCTTTTATTTAAAGTATCTTCATACCCCAAATCAATGAGTCGTTTCGCAAAACTAGGCTCAAACAAAAGATAACTAGATAAATCTGCATCATCTTTTTTCGTCCCCAAGCCTTTTAGTAAATGTTTCATTGTGGACGGTAAATTATGCACTTCTTCCGTAGCCATAATTCCGATATCTTTAGTTGGTCTGATTAAACAAATGTCTATGTGCTTCAAATGTGTTTTCGCATCTTTATTTAAATCTCTGATTGTACTATTAAACCCGGTCAACCTCTCAACATCCAAATCAATCCCATCTAAAATCACCGAATTTAACATCAAACTCAAAATTCTTCCCATACTAGGCCTCGCCACCTTCTGGCGCCCCATCCTATCCACAAAATTCTGACTCACCCCAATCACAATAATTTTATTAGCCCCCATCTTAATGGATGGGCTCAATGGCGTATAACTTCTTAAACTACCATCCCCATAATAACACCTGCCTATTTTCACAGGAGGGAACAGCAACGGAATAGCCGTGGAAGCCATAATATGTTCCATCGTCAACATTTCTTTCTTCGCCAGCCTAGTTTTTCTTTCCCATGGTTCCATAGACTCAACACCTTGAAAAAACACTTCGCTT
>CALLLO010000079.1 GCA_938082985.1 uncultured Candidatus Marinamargulisbacteria bacterium
TACCGTCTTCTTCTCCTAATGTAGAGATAACAATGTCATACAAAAAACCATGAATAAGTTCAAACACATTTTGCAATTTTCCAGGAATAACATGAAGCTTTCTTGCTGCAAAATAGGACAGAACTATAACAATACCCATAACCAACCACGTCATAATAAATGTGATGGGATTATATGTAATTGTTTGACCAAAAACTGAGAGTGTATTGAGTGTTACTTTACCTAATTCGTCCATTTTTCATCCGTCTTTTATATCTTAATAAATTTTTATACAGCTCCAAGCAAATAAATAATACCTGGAAGGCGAACAAGAATACCAAAAGAACGCCAAAGTTTAAATAGTCTGATAGTAAAAAACTAGCACTTATAGGCAATGCGTATATAATTAGTCTCAAAAAAAGATGTATAAATACGTTGTTTTTGTTTTTTGTGTTGAGTACTGACTCCTGAGCCGCAATCAAACGTCTAAAAACAATAAAACTAAATACAGCACCCATAACGGAGGAAAATGCCCAGTCTATTTTTCCTACATATACGCTAAAAGAATTAAATATCAACAAAATAATTAAAACACGTTTCACTAACTGAGACATTATCAGTGTCATATTTTTAAACATGATCTAATTTCTTTAATTCCCGAACAACATTAAAAAAGCCGGCCGCTACTCCTAAAAAAACAAAGAGAATCAGCATCCAACTTGGCGCTCCAAATCGCCTCATTAAAAATAAAGCGACGGCAAAAAAAAGACTAATTGATACCACCATAACAGCTCCTATCTTCAATAACAGTTTCATATACTTTGTAACATCAGAGGGGTTTTTCATGCAGTCTATTATACACAATTTATTTTGAAAGGTGTAAGATTAGATTATGATTCAAAAAAGCATCCTTATCTTTTTTATTATTTTCACTTTAGGAGCAACCGCTATGGCAGATTCAACAATTCATAAAACCCTCACCAACGGACTTGAAGTTATTCTCATTGAAGATTCCTTATCGCCTATCATATCTGCACGCACATTTGTACGTGCAGGATCCATAGATGAGGGGGATTTACTCGGAACTGGAGCCTCTCATTTCCTAGAGCATCTTGTCGCAGGCGGATCCACAAGCAAACGATCTGAAGATAAATACAAATCGCTTATAGCTACGCTTGGAGGCGCATACAACGCCTACACAACATTAGATCACACGTCCTACTATATAAATACAACAGCAGAATATACCGACACTGCCATTGATATTTTGTACGAATGGATGTTTTACAACGAGATCAACACAAAAGAATTTAAAAGAGAACAGAAAGTTATTACAAAAGAAATAGAAAAAACAGACGCGAGTCTGAGTAGAAAAATTTACCACTTTAATCAAAATAATTTCTACAAAACCCACCCTATTCAATACCCCGTCATAGGTTATCAGTCAAATTTCGATACCATAACGCAAAACGCGCTCATGGCTTATTATAAAAAATATTATGTTCCGTCTAACATGGTACTAGTAGTAGGCGGCCCATTGTCAGCTATAGACACTCTTGCTCATATAGAAAGCACCTTTGGACAAGAACTAGAACAATCAAAACCTATCCGCCCTTTTATAACAGAACCCCAATCATTTAGTGGGCGCATCCATGAAAAAGAAGATGCTACGATGATCACTCACGTAAGTTTACGCTTCGCCACTGTAGCGCTTAACTCACCCGATCTTTATCCTCTTGATTTACTAGACTATATACTCGGAAACGGAGAGGATTCCCTGCTATATAAAGAACTCGTAGAAGAAAAACAGTTAGCTTTTAGTGCATCAGCCGCCTCTTATACGCCTGATTTTACCAGCGGCTATTTTGAGATACATTTAGAAGTAGATTATGAAAAAAAAGAAGCGGCAATAGACGCTTGTCTAGCTATAATAAACGAGATCAAAGAGGGGCATATCACCCAAAAAGACATTGAAAAAGCTAAAAAACAAAAAATTGCGGAAAAAATCCTTGGCATTACGGGTATAGAAGATAAAGTAAACGAAGCCGGACAATCTGTTCTATATGGACATGATCTAAACTTTTTTGATGTCTACATAGATAATTTTAAAGCACTTACAAAGCAATCTCTCATGAAAACAGCGGCCACTTATCTTAAAAAAGATAGAATGATACTTTCAATTGTAAAGCCTCCCTCTACCAATACGCAGACAGCTAAAAAGCATGAAATAAAAACAGCGACGTCCCCAGAACTTATCACATTAAAAGATGGGCCCACCCTTGTCTTTTTAGAAGATAATAGCCTACCTAAAACACATGTTCAAATAATGACTTTAGGTGGTATCCGTCTTGAAAACAAAAATAAAAATGGGATTGGGCACTTGATGATGGATATTATTGGACAGTCTTCAAAAAGATTTGAAAAACAAACTATTAGAGACCAAGTAGAAGGAAATGGAGCAGACATAGGTGGGAGCTTAGGACAGAATACCTTTTTCTATTCTTTAACGTGTTTATCCGAAGACACCCCCGCCTTAACACAAATACTTCTAGACACCTACCTTAACCCAAACTTTCATCAAGATGATATAGACGAAAGTAAAAGACAGATATTACAAAGTATCGACCAACGCCAAGATGATTGGCACAGATATAGTTATTACCAGTTTAAAAAAGCATTTTTTAATAATCACCCCTATGCTCTTCCCATTATTGGCGAAAAAAATAGTATTGAATCTATTACCAAAAAGGATCTGGAAAGCTACCAAAACACGCTATTAAATGCAAAAAATACTGTTATTACAATCATTGGAAAATATGATAGAGAACACATTCTAACTATAATTAAAAAAGCCTACTCAACTATTAGCCCCTCTCAGTCAAATAGGCCTATTCTTAAACAAGAAAGCCATACTCAAAGTACTGAATCACACCTTTCAGTAAAACAAGATATCGCTGCTTTATTTATTGGATTTGATGGATTGAAGGTAGATGAAAATGAAGAAAATTTAAAATTAGACTTAGTAGACAGCGCATTGTCTGGCCTACGCTACCCTGGTGGCCGACTTCACAACATCCTAAGAGAAAAGGGTCTCGTCTATATGGTGCACGCGAGTAATCACCCTGGGATAGAACAAGGCTCTTTCTCGATAGTTGCTCTAACCAGTAGCGACAAAATAGAAGAAGTTAAAACAATCATTCTCGATCAAGTCAAAGATCTTTCAAGTACATTACTAT
This sequence comes from uncultured Candidatus Marinamargulisbacteria bacterium, assembly GCA_938082985.1. GTDB lineage: Bacteria > Margulisbacteria > Marinamargulisbacteria > CALLLO01 > CALLLO01. The sequence goes on from CALLLO010000079.1 coordinate 3,216, forward strand.
CTGATAAGGAATTTGATGAAGCGATAGCACAACTCAATTTCTACGTTCAAGATCGAGCAAGCTCAAACGAAAGTAAAGCCACCCTAATCGCCACAGACATTCTCTATGGTCGAGGACACAATCATTATCTCAAGGTAAAGGAAGCGATTCCCCTATTAACAAAAGAAGATCTAAAACAAACTGCTAAAAAATATTTGAAAAACCCTCAAATATATTTATTTGAAAAAAATAATTAATTTTTTGAAAATCGAGAAAAAATAAGGACAACTAAAAGGCCACATAAAAAACTAGTAAGAATAAATA
>CALLLO010000080.1 GCA_938082985.1 uncultured Candidatus Marinamargulisbacteria bacterium
GTATGCCTGGAGAGCCTACGGCGGAGGTTTGATTTTAAAGGGTGATACGACGGGACAGTTTATGCGATGCAAAGCGGTTATTTGGGCTCAAAAAGAAACGACTCTTGTGTGGGAAGATTTTTTCTTTCTCGATGATGAAGATTTTCTGTATCCTGAAATTATGGTGAATCCGGGTAGGCGGGCTATCTGATTTTTTACTCTTGTAGTAGACTGTCTGTATTATTATATACACGGAGATGAGACACTTATGTCAGTAATTACAGCTATTCATGCACGCCAAGTTTTGGATTCTAGAGGAAACCCTACAATTGAAGTAGATGTATCGACAGATTCTGGTGGTTTTGGACGAGCTATTGTTCCTTCTGGTGCGTCGACAGGGTCTCGAGAAGCTTTAGAATTACGTGACGGTACGGACGACTATATGGGTAAGTCCGTTTTAACGGCGGTAGATCATGTAACAGAAATTATTGCACCTGAGCTTATTGGATTAGATGTCACAGAGCAGCGTTTTATTGATTTGACGATGTTACGTTTAGACGGGACAGATAACAAAAGTAAGCTAGGCGCAAATGCTATTTTAGGTGTGTCTATGGCTGTAGCTAAAGCGGGGGCTAATTTATTAGGGTTGCCTTTATATCAATATTTAGGTGGTACGAACGCACATAGCTTACCGCTTCCTATGATGAACATTTTAAATGGAGGCGAGCATGCGGATAACTCTGTGGATTTTCAAGAGTTTATGATTATGCCAGTCGGGGCGGCTGATTTTTCTGAAGCCTTGCATATGGGAACACGTGTCTTTCATACCCTCAAAAAGGTTTTGCAAGAAAAAGGACTTAATACAGCGGTGGGTGATGAAGGTGGTTTTGCTCCATCTTTGGCTAAGAATGAAGATGCTATTACGCTTATTTTAGAAGCGATTGAGAAAGCCGGTTATAAAGCGGGCGACGATATTATGATCGCTCTTGATGTGGCTGCCTCTGAGATGTATGAAGACGGCGTTTATAAGCTTAAAGGGGAAGGCGTAACAAAAACGTCTCAAGAGATGGTGGATATGTATGCAGAATTATGTGCGAAATATCCCATTATTTCTATTGAAGATGGCTTAGATGAGTCTGATTGGGATGGTTGGAAATTGTTGACTGACAAAGTGGGCGATGTCGTTCAAATAGTAGGGGATGATTTGTTTGTTACGAATAGCCGTATCTTAAAAGAAGGTATTGAGAAAGGCGTAGCTAACTCTATTTTGATTAAAGTAAATCAAATTGGAACAGTTACGGAAACCTTGGAAGCTATTGAGATGGCAAGTCGTGCTGGGTATACCTCTGTTATTTCGCACCGTTCTGGTGAGAGTGAAGATACCTTTATTGCTGATTTGGCGGTGGCCACTAACGCGGGACAGATTAAGACAGGGTCTTTGTGTAGAACAGATAGAATTGCTAAATATAATCAGTTAATACGGATTGAAGAAGAGTTGGGTGATACCGCTGAGTTTTTAGGTAGAGGGGCATTTTTTAATCTTGGCTAATAAAGCTTTTTTATCCCGTTTTTTTCTTTTGGGGACGACGGGAATTTTGCTTGTTTATGTGAGTTGTATTGGAATACGCAATATTTTTAGATATAATAGGTTCAAAATTGATCACGACCATGCAATCGAGCAGTTAGATTTTGCTAGAAAAAAGAATGAGCACTTACATCGGCAACTGAAACAGTTAGACGACAAGGCTTATTGGAGACTGAAAGCAAAAGAGATAGGATTTATTGCTAAAGGTGACGTGGTTTATAAAGTTTTAGTAAAGAGTATGGAGTAAAGATTTAGATGACAGACGAACAAGTAAATAACGTAGTAAAAGCAAAGAAGCCAAGTAAAGATCCGATTGGAGAGACAGTAGAGGGTGAAGTAACAAACGTAACCACTTTTGGCGCCTTTGTTAAAATTTTAACATTAGGTGAAGAAGGACTTGTTCATATTTCTGAAGTGGCGAATGAGTTTATTACAGATATTTCTAAGTTTGTGGCCGTGGGTGATGCTGTAAAAGTAAAAGTAATGTCACGAAATGCGAAAGGTAAGCTTGAGTTATCTATTAAACGAACGATTGAAACGGCTCCAGTTAAAGCAAGTTTATTTATTCACACAAAATCCAAAGATAACCATTTTGAGGATAGAATGTCTCAGTTTATGAAAAAATCGGAAGAAAAACAGATTGATGTACGTCGTAATTTGAAGAATAAACAGGGTATTTCAAAAAAACGGAGATAGGAAAAAGGGGCAGCAATGAGTGACTATCCTATTCTGAAATCTAAATATGAAGTTACCGATTTACTTTCTGAAGACTTGGTGTCTTTTTGTTATTTGGGTAGACATATTAAGACGAAAGCCTTGGTACATATTTGGAAATTTAAGTCGGAGTTGGTGACCCCTGAGCTGGTACGACGTTTGATTCCTATGGCTGAGAAGGTTATAGACATTCAAGATACGCGTGTTTTGAAGCTGTTAGATTATGCGTATGATGGTAAGTTTTTTTATACGATTTATGAGTCGTTTAAAGAGATGGTGACTTTAGAGACTTTTATTAAAGATAAAGAGAATTGGGATCTGAAGAGTTTGTGGCGAATAACGACACAATTGTTGTCGGTGATGATTAAAGTGGAATCAAAGCGCTTAGTTTGTGGGAGCTTAAACCTAAATGGGATCTACATGTTACCTTCTGGTGATATTAAGCTGGCTAAAATTGCACTTCCCATTGAGTTTATGAAAGTGGGTTGGAACGATTTTGAACTTGTGGAAGACTGTCTTTTTTATCCACCGGAATTTGTTCAGTATCAGATTTTTGATAGTCGCTCGGATATGTATAGTTTAGGTGTGCTTATGTATTTGTTTTTTAGTAAAAGATGGCCCTATGCCTTTACCTTGAATATTTCTCAGTTGAGAAAATCCTTTTTAGAGGGGATAACACCGTTTAAGAAATCACAAGAAAGAGTACCCGATCGCTTACGCGATATTGTAGAAAAGTGTTTGGCGCTGGATGCGGGGAACCGTTTTTTTAGCTTTGCGGTATTGGTGAAAAGTTATAGGGGGGATGTGGATTTTCAGCCTTTGAAGACTGAAGGCGCGGATACGACGACTATTCAGCATGAGATTAAGCAGGATATGAAGCAGACGATTATGAAGAAAGTTAGATCTAAGTTGTTTGTGATTGTAATGTCGGTGGCGATTGTTTTTTTGAGTATCTTTAGCTATACCATGTATGTTAATTATTTGACTGCTATTCCGGAATTAGCGGTACCTGAGCTTGTGGGTATGGATTTACAAGATGCGGAAAGAGTATTGGAAGCCCATGCTTTGTCAGCCAAGGTTGTTGGGACACGGGCACATCCTTTTTATGAAGAAGGGGAGGTCGTGGAAAGTAAGCCTCCGGCTGGGAGGTTAGTGAAGCAAAATAGAGTGATTCGTTTGTTTGTTTCTAGAGGCGAAATGCCCGTGTTAGTTCCTGATTTGGTAGGGAGAAAGAAAGATAATGTGTTGATGCTTTTAGAAGATAGAGGTGTCAGGGTGGATGTGTTAAAAGAGATCTATTCTGTACAATACGCAGAAGGTATTGTTGTAGGGCAGATTCCGACGCCTAACACCTTTATAACTCCGAGTGACAATATTCATATTATATTGAGCAAGGGATTTCCTATTGAGTTAGAGATTAAGAAAACTCGGTTTTCATTTTTTAATGAGAAGGAGGGTGTTAGACGCGTCGAGCTTAAGCTTTTTGTTTTAGATAATTGGGAGCAACAGCGGGTGGATGTTTACTATACTTTATTGGGGGAAAAAGAAAAGTTATATTCGGCTGTGCATATGCCTGGTGATACTCTAAAAGTAGATTTTGATTTAGAAGTAGGGGGTCGACTTGATGTTTATTTTAACGATGATAGAGCCTATTCTAAAGACATTACGGACCAATTAGAAACAATTAAAGAAGGGGACTAATGTCGGCATTTGATAAGCGTATTATGGCTGAACTTTTGGCACTCGCTAAGACTAAGAAAGGAGCCACGGGGCTTAACCCAACGGTTGCTGCGGGCGTGGTTGTGGATGGCATCTTAATTGGGAAGAGTGTTCACGATGGGGATGGTTCTGATCATGCTGAAGTGGTGCTTATTAAGCAGGTGGGGGATAAATGTAAAGGTGCGACCCTTTATGTTACATTAGAGCCCTGTACGCATTATGGAAAGACGCCGCCGTGTGTAGACGCTGTTGTTGAGGCGGGTTTTGCTAAAGTGGTGTATGCCTGTGAAGATGAAAACCCGGATGTGAAAAAACGCTCGGCTCGTGAGCTTATGGAATCGGCTGGGATGGATGTTGTCACGGGGGTTTTGGAAGCTGAGGCTAGGGCTCTTAATGATGTTTTTTTTCATGTGCATAAACAGAGACGCCCCTTTGTGACGATGAAGGTGGCTCAGAGTTTAGATAGAAAGATGACAGTGGCTGAAAATAAGGCGGGTTTTTTGACCTCGGAGGCTTCTCGCAAGCATGTGCATGAACACCGTCGCCAGGCAGATGCTCTTGTTATAGGAGTCGGGACAATTTTATCAGATGATCCGGCTTTAAATATCCGTTATGGCTTACTAAAAGATGGTTTTATAAACCCTAAAAAAATTATTTTAGATCCGTCAGGAAAGACCCCTTTGGATGCTCGGGTGTTTTTTGAGAACAGAGATACGGATGTTGTCATTGTTGTGGATGAAGATTTGTGTGAGACAGAGGCTGTAGTAGCGCTATCTAAAAAGGCTCAAATTATGGGCTTTAACTGTGTTGACGGGCTTTTTGATTTGGCCGAAATTGGAGAGTTTTTGTTGGCGCAGGGGATGCAACATCTATATGTGGAAGGTGGGGCTAGGACGTATCAGGCTTTTTTGGATATAGGTTTTGTAGACGCCGTGATGATTTATGAAGCACAGATCGACGTGGAGGACTCTACGGTTATATCTCCTTTTGATACTAGGGGTTTAGTTTCTCATATCGAATTAGGTGGCGATAACTTATACCTGACTAATGGACTGTGACTGTGTACAATAGGGTACTTTTTAAATGTTAAACAGGAGCTTTTCATGACACGTACTTCTAAGATTATTACCGATATTGATTTACCTAAACTAAAACTTTTCAAGAAGGGCAAAGTTAGAAGCGTCTATGATTTGGGGGATGAATTATTGTTGGTCGCTTCAGATAGGATCTCTGCTTTTGATTTTATTTTACCGAATGGTATTCCTGAAAAGGGTGCTGTTTTGACTAGCGTCTCTAAATTTTGGTTTGATTTTTTAGGTGACGATTTTGATCATCATCTTATTTCTACAGATGTAGCAGATTTTCCTGAAGAATGTCAGGAATACGCGGATATTTTGCGTGGGCGAACGATGTTAGTGAAGAAAACAGACTTGGTCCCAGTGGAATGTGTCGTTAGAGGCTATATTATTGGATCAGGGTGGAAAGATTACCAGGCGACAGGGACTATTTGTGGAATCAAACTTCCTAAAGGCCTAGAGTTGGCAGATAAATTAGAAGAGCCTATTTTCACACCGGCTTTTAAAGCTGAGATGGGTGAGCATGATGAAAATATTAGTAAAGCCGAAATGGTGGAGATCGTGGGTCAGGAATTGGCTGACGAGTTGGAACGAATTTCTTTAGATTTGTATATGCGAGGCCGAGATTATGCTGAAACGAAGGGGATTATTTTAGCAGATACGAAGTTCGAGTTTGGAAAGGTTGGAGATAAAATTATTTTGATTGACGAGGTGTTAACACCAGATTCGTCACGATATTGGCCAGCAGATTCGTATGAGCCAGGGACATCTCCTCCAAGTTATGATAAACAGATCATACGAGATTATTTAGAGGTTACATGGGATAAAGAACCTCCGATTCCTACATTGCCAGAAGGTGTGATCAAAAAAGCATCCAATCGGTATAAGGAGTTACGAGATATCTTACTTGCTGGATAGTATCTGAAAACAATGCGCTTTAGTTTAAGCACGTGTATTTGCTTTGTTGCATTGATAGTGGTAGCGCAGGCACAAGGTTTTCAGACTATTTCGTATTCTGAGCCTTATACTTTTGTTGTAGCCGGGCACGTTTACGGGTCACCAAGAGAAAAGGAAATTTTTCTTGATGTATACCCGCCCTTTAGAAAAGAATTCGTCGCAATGAAAGATGACGAGTCTGTTCAATTTGCAGTTTTTACTGGAGATGTTGTGAGGGGTAAATCACGCGGTATTGAATGGGACACGATTGCAAAGACGGAGGCAGAATTTAATAAGCCTATTTATATTGCTCCGGGAAATCATGAGTTTTATGTGAAAGGTGAATTTAAAGAACGTTTTGGCAAGACGCATGATGTTTTGCATGTGAATGATGATTTATTTCTGATTTTAAACAATATTACGGCTGAAGAAGATGACGATCAGTTTCAGAGTATAAAAGAGGCTTTGGAAGAAGAATATCGCCATATTTTTGTTTTTTTTCATAATATGTTGTGGTCATATGATTCGGAATTTTCTTTTTTAAAGTATTGGATTAATCATACGAGAGGAGGTGATGGCTCTGATTTGTGGAAGCAGTTAAAACCTCTTTTATCGAAGAGGGTTGAAGCTGTGTATATTTTTGCTGGGGATTTGGGGTGTAAAATGCCATTGGTTTATACCCCCGCGCCACCTATGTATTTAATTGGTAGTGGGATGTGTGGGTCTGCTGGATCTAATTATCTTAAAGTAACGATTGATGGTGATAATGTGGAGGTGTATTCACATGCTTTGGATGGGACTTATGGGTAGTGAATGTTTTAGAAAACCCATCGGATCCTATGGATTTAAATGTGAAAAAATTTTGGACTCGAGTACATGTATATTTCAAAAAGATGATTCAGTTTTTTTAAACATAATTTTTGGTATACTAAAAGCATGACTATTAAGCGCCTATCTCTTATCATAATTATATTTATTTTAGGCATCTTGGTAGGGGCAATAGGGGTTAAGAAATCCAAAAATTTTATTTATGATTTAGATAAAAATAAAGCCCTTCGTCAGGCTTATTTTCAAGAATTTAAAATAGACCTTGTTCAGGGTTTTATACGCGATCAGGACTCAGATCAATGGG
>CALLLO010000081.1 GCA_938082985.1 uncultured Candidatus Marinamargulisbacteria bacterium
GAAAGGGATGGCTCTTCGTGAAGTGGTCCGGGATCTGGAACAGGTTCGCCGGTTGCTGTCTGACTGAGACGCTGTATACTCTGGCGCTCTCGGGGCGTGGCGCAGCCTGGTAGCGCACTAGTCTGGGGGACTAGGGGTCGCTGGTTCAAATCCAGTCGCTCCGACCATTTGGAGATTTTTTGGAAAACAACAAAGACTATTTATCCCTCGTTTTGGTACCACCTGGAAGTAAGACTTCCAAAGCTTTACGCATTAAAACAAGGACCCTCAAAATAAGTATTGCAGTCATCCTTATTATATTTATCACCTTAGCTACGACTATCTACATCAACTTAAACTCCAGCGTACAAAAATCTAAATACAAAGACCTTAAAATTGAAAACACAATACAAAAACAGAAACTCCAAGCTCAAAATGAACACCTAGACAGCCTCCAACATGAACTTCGTCTACTTGTAGAAAAAGAAGAAGAAATCCAAGCCATCCTTGGTGAGACTAAAATGCGCAGTCAACGTTTAAAAAAAAAAATGCGTCAAACAGCAAAAAAAAAAGCCGATGATTTCAGTAAGGCCTACGCAAACATAACGATCCAGATCCCAAGTCAAAACGAACAAGTCACTGAAAAGGTAGATTTTCTAGTCTATGCCATGGATTACAGCAAAAAAAACTTAGGTCGCCTTCTAGACAAAGCACAAGAATTTAAATTAAGGTTTGCGTCTACGCCATCTATACTTCCCCTTTATGGTCGAATTCTATCAAAATTTGGCTGGCGAAAACATCCTATTATGGGGAAACAAAGAATGCATAAAGGGATAGACATAGCCGCATGGGCAGGGGCCCCAATTAGATCTACTGCAGACGGTGTTATTGAATATGCTGGATGGTCCGGAAGCTTTGGATATGTAGTTGTTATCGATCATAGTTATGGTTTTAGAACGATTTATGCACATTGTTCACAACTCCTTATTAAAAAAGGAGACCCGATTAAAAAGGGACAGGTTATTGCACAAGTGGGTACAACCGGGATATCCACTGGCCCTCATCTACATTATGAAATAAGACGTTGGAGACAAGCTGTAAACCCACTCCCTTATATAGACATAGATATGTTTACAGCGAGCACCCAGATATGGTAGTTTTCTAACTGAAATGATGCAAAATAAAAAGAAATTCAATAGTAATATAATCAACACCGTTATAGGGGAAGAATCCTCAATAAAAGGGTCTATTCACTCTCAACGTTCTATCCGAATAGAAGGACGACTAGAAGGTGAAATAAACGCACAAGGTGAAGTTTATATAAGTGAAAAAAGCCAGGTGAAAGCTAATGTATTTGGTAAAGATGTCATTGTCGCGGGCGAAGTGATTGGCAATATTGAAGCTATTAAAAGTCTTACCATCTGCAAAACAGGAAAAGTATACGGTAATATTTCAGGGGATCAATTAACAATTGAAGAAGGTGGGATTTACAAAGGTAAAGTTAATATGGATATCATTTCTGCAAAAAACCCATACGAAGGGGACATAGCATTAAGCACGAAAGCCTAGGCACCGTTTACGTCTGCGCAACCCCTATCGGAAATCTCTCCGATTCATCAGAAAGATTAATAGAGACACTCAAACACGTCGACTTCGTTGCTTGTGAAGATACACGGGTCACCAAAAATCTTCTCTCCCATTTCAACATAAGCACCCCCACCCTAAAATTAAATAAATTCAGCGAACGTAGCGGCGCAGAAAAAATAATAGAATTCGTAAATGAAGGAAAATCTATAGCCATAGTCAGTGATGCCGGCACCCCAAACATATCAGATCCAGGCGCTGTAGCCATATCTGAACTCAGAGACGCAGACATAAGCATAATCCCTATACCAGGGGCATCTGCTCCAGCAACACTGATCTCAGCCTCGTCCATAGATTGTACCGAGTACCTTTTTGTAGGCTTTCTTCCAAAAAAAGAAAACGACATTCTCACACTCCTAAACAAAGCCAAAACCTTACATATACCCGTCATCTGCTTCGAGTCCCCAAAACGCATAGAAAAAACGCTTACCCTTCTAGAAAAAGAGCCCATAGAAAAAATGACCCTGGGAAAAGAACTCACCAAACACTACGAAACTATCCTAGAGGGCGATTTTCCCACCATTCAATTGTCACTATCCGACATTCTTATCAAAGGTGAATGGTGTCTCATCATAAGTTTTAAAAAAGAAAAAAAAGAAAATGATACCGCCGTCACAAAAAAAGTAGACGCCCTACTACAATCTGGATACAGTCCCAAAGACATCAAAAACATATGTACAGCTTTAGATTTTGATAAAAATAGATGGTACAAAATAGCTTTAAGCTTAGACATCGGATCTTAAGCTCTATGATCGATACGCATGCTCATCTATTCCTCTCAAAACTACCCATTTTAGATATTCTAAAGCATGCAAAACTAGCAGGTTTAAGCCATATTGTTATTCCGGGCACTAATTTAGAAAACTCTAGAGAAGCCATCCGCTTAGCTAAAAAATACGACATGCTTTATGCTGCAGCTGGAACGTACCCGGGTCAGGTTCAAGATAAGAATAGGCTCGATGAGCTTGAACATCTCATCACTACCGAAGCTATTGTCGCTATCGGCGAGATTGGATTAGATTATTTCAGAGTCACAAGCCCTAAAGCCACCCAAATCGCTATGTTTCGTGCTCAACTAGATCTCGCTAGAAAACATACGCTCCCTGTTATCATCCATAACCGCCATTCAGAAGAGGACATGATGGACATCATAAAAGACTATCCTGATATTAAAAAGGTCTTCCATTGTTTTGGAAGTAATCAAAGCTTTATCGATGCCACTCAAGGAGAGAACACCTATTATTCTTTTACCGGGAATATTACCTATGCCAAAAAAGGGAAAACAGTAAATGCGGTTAAACATATCCCTCTAGAAAAAATAATGATAGAAACAGACACCCCTTATTTGACCCCAGGTATACACAAAGGGACAGAAAACCAACCGGCTTACCTTGGATTAATCGCCAAACGTATAGCTGAAATAAAAGGAATATCTCAAGAGACTGTGATTGAACAAAGCACAAAAAACGCAAAAATATTTTTTAATTTATAAACCATTTTTCATCACTCTGGGCTCAGCAATCATAACACCACAAAATTTCAATAAATTAAGTGACGATTAGGCTCTTTACAAGGTTATTTTTAAGGGTGTTTAATACTCATGTCCGCGGAACATTGGTATGGCCATTTATTATTGCAAGGAAACAACCACCAACCACCCCCTGTAATATAAATGGCCTCCACCGAGTAATTCTCTCTCGTCTACCTACTTTAAAATAACGAGCTTTTTACCAGCCGCAGCTACAAAAGGTTTGATTTGTTCCATCAAATCTTCAAACATCGCAGGTGTTAACGATTGAGGTCCGTCAGACAACGCTTCTTCTGGTTTAGGATGAACTTCAACGATAATTCCATCAGCGCCAACTGCAACTGCAGCTTTAGACAAAGCAGGAATAAGGTCTACACGCCCAGTACCATGACTAGGATCTACAATAACGGGTAAATGAGACATACCTTTTAAGGCAGGAACTGCATTTAAATCCATCGTGTTTCTATAAGCTTTTTCGAAGGTTCTGATCCCACGTTCACATAACATAACGTTATAGTTACCGCCGGCCATGATGTATTCCGCGGCAAGAAGCATTTCGTCTAAAGTAGAAGATAGGCCACGCTTTAATAAAATAGGTTTTCTGATCTTACCTAGGCTTCGTAAAAGTGGGTAGTTTTGCATATTTCTAGCACCGATTTGAATGATATCCGTGTATTCAGCCACTATGTCTACAGTGTCTACAGAAACGAGTTCTGTAATGATAGGCATTTTGTACTTATCTCCCGCCGCTTTTAACAACTTAAGACCGTCTTCTTCTAAGCCTTGGAAACTATATGGAGACGTTCTTGGCTTGTAGGCTCCGCCTCTAAGAACTGTAGCACCATACTTAGCACAAGCAGCTGCGGCTGCATCAATTTGTTCTTCCGATTCAACTGAACAGGGGCCAGCCATAACAACAAATGTGTCACCACCGATTTCTACGTCTCTGACTTTGAATACTGTATCTTCTTCTTTAGTTGAACGAGCAACTAACTTGTATGGTTTTGAAATGGGCGCAACACGCTCTACCCCTTCTAGGTTTACTAAAGATTGAATTCTATCTCTGTTTCCATCGCCGATAACACCGATGACAGTACTTTCAACACCTTTAATAACGTGAGGTGTAAATCCAAATTCTTGAACCTTACCTGACACATTTTGAATTTGTTTTTCGTTTGCTGAAGCTTTCATGACAACAATCATATCTACACTCTCCTTTAAAAGTTTCACCCTCCATTTAAATCAGGAAGACCCGCGTATTATATCAGACGCTTGGCCGGAGAACCAATGTAGGCGCCTGTTTTCTCACTATGATTCCACTCATTAATCTGCTTTTTGAAACTTAATTTACGAAAACTTTGTTGCGTAATCCCTTATCGTTTCTGTTGTGCCTAAGATAGTCGTAACGCATATTTACAGAAACACCTTATCCTCGATTTTATCGCTAATAGTCATCTATTCTAAAAAAGATTGCACACATGAAAATAGGAATACTATTTCGTAATGAAAACTTATAGTCTACACGTCGTTTAGTTGAAGCCACTAAAGCTATGGGCCATTAAGTTAGCGTTATTGATATATTAAATTGTTATATGAATATTACTGCTAATGAGCCAACTATTTAATGTAAGAAAAAAGGATAAGACGTAAGTTAGATTTTTCTGAGCGTATTCCTCGTATAGGTGCGTCTGCAACGGCATATGGAACGGCTGTTTTTCGTCAGTTTGAAGTAGGTAATGTATTTAGTCTTAATGAATCCTCTCGTTCTAGATACAAACTACATACGCATCAATTGTTAACCAGAAAAGGCGTAGGGATACCTATGACAGGTTACGCGAGTGCAGCTAACAACAGATGACTTGAATGAATTTGTTGGTGGCGCGCCTCTTCTCGTTAAATTATCAGAAAGTACACATGGGGAAGGTGTTGCATTGGCCGAGACTAAAAAAAGCAGCTGAAAGTGTAATTAGCGCTTTTAGAGGAGTAAAGGCTGATTTTTTAGTGTAAGAATTTATAAAGGAAGCAGGTGGGGCTGATATGCGATGCCTAGTAATTGGAGATAAAGTCGTAGCCGCTATGCAACGACAAGCCTTGAATGGGGAGTTTCGCTCCAATCTACATTTAGGTGGTACTGCGACAATCATTAAATTAACCCCCATTGAACGCGCTCTAGCTGTAGGCGCAGCTAAAATTGCAGTCTTGGATGTTGCCGGTGTAGATATTATTCGCTCAGCAAAAGGACCCTTAGTGTTAGAAATAAATTCATCACCAGGTTTAAAAGGGATAGAAGAAGCAACAGGAAAAGATGTCGCTGGCTCTATTATTGAATATCTCGTTAAAAAAGCGCAAAAAGGCCCAAATAAGACAAAGGGCGGAGAAAACGGATAGATTTACCTATTGCAAAACTGCTTGATTACACAGAATTGAATATTCCTGTTGAGGTTATTAGAGGGAAAGAAGACGGTACAGTCTTCTTTGTATCAGCCGCTATTCATGGAGATGAAATAATGGCATGGAAACAATCGAAAGATTGTTAGCACATAAACACGTTAGCTTAAAATGAAGGGAACACTTATCGCGGTGCCTATTGTAAATGCACTAGGAGTTAATAATCAATCAAGATATTTACCTGATAGACGTGATTTAAACAGGTGTTTTCCAGGAACTAAAAATGGATCTTTAGGTTACAGATCCGCACATATTATTATGCAAGAAATAGTCTCAAAATCTACTCACGGCATCGATTTACATATAGGTGCCATACATAGACCCAACGTTCCTCATATCAGAGCCTTTTTGGATAATCCAGAAACAAAACGTTTAGCCGCTTCATTTGACGTTCCCGTTACGATTAATTCGACTATTTTAGATGGTCCCTTAAGACAAGCTGCTGCTGAAATTGGCTTGCCGATGTAGTTATTTGAGGGCGGACAGGCACTGCGCTATGAAACGAAGGTTATTCAAACAGCTCTAAAGGGTATTTTATCAGTCATGGAATCTATTGGGATGATTGAACCTAAAAATACACGTAAGAAAAAGAAAAAAGACGCTTATATTTCACATTCCAGTTACTGGATTCGAGCGCCACATAGTGGGAGTCTGCGTGTAAAAAAAAACTCTCGGGAGCCGGGTGAAAAAAGGAGATTTACTTGGCGAAATATCCAACCCGTATGGGAAAGATACAGTAAAGGTCTATGCTACGAATACAGGCATTATTATTGGTATGACTTTAAGTCCTTTAGTAAATAGTGGAAATGCTCTTTTTCACATCGCCCGGTTTGAAGATTCAAGCGCTGTTGAAGAGGAACTGGTTGATTATGATGAAGCTTTAGATATTTGAAATCACCCTTAAATGACTGTCGGGCTCTGCTGACTAAGCAAGGCCTATTTAAATAACTAAAAGTGCCCTACTGCTTCAAAATCTGAGAGGCTTTGTTGCATTGCTAAAAAACAAGGAGAGACGCCCTCATATTAATCTATCTTCAAGCCGCAACTTTATAAGAATGACAGTGCCGATAAACGTCATTTTATTGAGGATAGAACCGCTTAACCTGACCTCATCTTTTTGACGATCGAGCGTACGTGAACGGAGTTTATTACCCATGATTAATTTATATCGAAACATCGTTATTTTTATTCCTCATATTAATGGAAAGCGTTTTGAACTAATTATAAGTCTTTGATAAAATACGGGCATGGTTAACATTACTTGGATCCAAGAATCTATTTTACCGCTTCAAAAAAAACTCTATGAACATACCATTTATAGAAAACTAAATTCTTTAGAAGATTTGAAAAAGTTCATGTCTATGCATGTGTTTGTAGTATGGGACTTTATGAATTTGTTAACAGCATTACAGAAAAAAGAGACATCTGTATCTCTTCCTTGGACACCTCCCCGTAACCCCACTATTACAAGATTTCTTAATGAACTCAAACTAGAAGAAGAGTCTGATATCATCGACGGTGAAGTTACAAGTCATTTTCATTATTATGTTAAAAGTATGACTAATTTGGGTATTGATACAGCGCCTATTAAGACATTCCAATCTCTTATATCCACAACAAGTTATGAATCATTAATATCTAGTCCCCCTGTTCCATTAGAAGTTGTTCCATTTTTTAAGAATACATATGATGATATAAAGTCAGGTATTATCAGAACCGCTGCTAGTTTTACATTTGGAAGAGAAACGTTGATACCAAATATGTTCATAAGAATTTTGGAAGAATCTACTCATTTGGATCCTAATATATTGACGTTTAAGCGTTATTTAGAGAGACATATTGAACTCGACGGAAATGAACACGGAGATATTGCCTTAAAATTAATACAATCACTTTGTGGAGACTCTTCACAAAAGTGGGAAGAAGCACGTCAAGGCGCGCATAATGCAATCATGGCCCGTATTCGCTTATATGATGCTATAGAGGATAAGTTGGCCTAACTTAGCCTGGTTCTAACGTGGGCGACTAGTCCACTCTATTTTTTTATATAATACGGGTTATATGTCCAAAGAAACATTACAAAAAATGTGTCACTACTCGACGTAATCGCCATTTTCGTTGGTGCCATGTTCAGTTAAGCGTTCTTTTTACTACCCGCTCTCGCATATTCCCATACTGGACCTGTAAATATCCCTCTGTATGTACCCGTTCAAACTGAAAATTTTTCAATGAAAAGCATACATCTTTTTTAAACGACGATTTTCATCTTATAATTCTTTCATTTCTTGCCGCCTGCTACTGTCTTTATTTGGCTCAATTCTAAGGGATACTTACCGGGCGACTCAAACAAAGGAGTCCTTCTTGTTTACTAAATTTTAAGTATTCCATGCGTTAATCATCATCAAAATCAGGAAGCCTGTATACTCAGGCATACTTCTCCTTACAAAAATTTTGTACTAATCAAAGTGAATGTTAATCGCATATCGGGATAAAATTATTTGTTAAAGCCTAATATAAAACTCTCACGGAAATTTCTGGGGTTAGGGCTTCGATCCCCCTTTATGAAATTTATTTAAGTTTAAACCGATAAGTATATATGAATGCAACACCGACACATGCACTTACTCGACAGACACCGCCACCCTCCAAACGGGCCGCTTCACCTCTAGTGAGTGTAAAACTAGCTAATTCTGACCCAACTCTTGAATTCACCTGGGCAAGTAGTAAAAAAAAGATCCCACAAAATATAATGTAGCAGAGTGGTTTGGCCAAGGGGGATTCCCCATTCAGAAGGAGATTCTAAATCTTGGGCTTAAAGATTTTTTGAGTAACTATCCTCATGATTTAAAAACCTTTCTAGATACTTTAAACAAAACTATATCCGGTAAAATCCTAGATTTTTTTATGGAATTTTTATTAAAATCGGTAGATAAATTACTCTATTCATTAAAAGAAGGAGCCTCCACTGGGGCCCCTGAATTAATGCCAGAAGGGGGAGATTCAGAGCCTAGTGTGGCTACTAAAGCCTTTACTCTGGAATCTTTTTTAGAGGACCTGTTACAGGATCAAGCAACACATTTGAAGGCACAAATATGGGCTCTTGAGTCGGCACAATTCTACGGTTTAAAGCCAAAAGTTAATATAGACAAGTTCTATGACTCTTTTTAAGCTAATGAAAACATATCATTTGAAGATAAGATAAGAAACCTTACCTATACACTTCCTCAATATAGTAGAAATCCCACTCAAAAGCAGGTAAGAATGATTGAAGTGTCATTTAAATGCACAAGTAGACACACTCTTTTCATCTGAACAATTAAGCGCCTACATCGAGTTTTTTTCACACTATAGATTAGATGCTACAGCCTTTATAAGGCCCTTTAATGGTACTCTTTTAAACGAACATATGACCAATATTAAAGATGTCTCAGTTTTTTCTCAAGACAAGGCCCTCCCTAAAAACGAACAAGAATTAAGGAAGTTTATACAACGAGAGACACAGGCTTTTTTAGATAAGATAGAGACACTTGATACTGTTTCAGATAGGCAAGCGTTACGACGTAGTATGCTAGATTTTTATAACGCTATTAACGACATAGATAGACTTTATATAAAATCTGAATCGGGCTTTGTTCCTGCTTTGAAAACACTTCCCTTTATTGATACGGACTGGGGAGATAGACCTTTACTTGATTTGAGGCGGCTTATTTTAAAAGGTGAAGGTGTTGATGTTGGTCATGGACAGATAGGGATTAAGGATGAAGAGGACTTTATAAAGATTCAGCGAATAAGAGCTTCAATGAAGAAAACGGCGGTTCCTTATGTCAATCAGGAAGAGGGCACCTCTCTCTTAATTTTTATTAATGGAGGGGAAATTGGAGTAGGAGCAACGAAACGCTCGAGGATAGCCTTTAAAGTAGATGGTCACGGAGCTGTGACTTTTTATGCGAATCCAAAGAGCACATTAGATCACTGGACGTCTTTGAAAGATCTTTTTATCGAGAATGATATACAGAGTCCCCTTCGAGCACATAAACATATACTGCCTATCTACAGATTTGCTCAGTACAATGGAAAAAAACGTGATGTTTCCATGTTAGCCGAATTAGGGCGGCCATTTATTACGCATAATTTTGAAGATCTCCTAGAAAAACTACCTCAAATGACGATGGCATTACTAGATTTAGAGCGTCAAGGGATATGTCACAATGATGTTAAATCTGAAATTTTATTATAGATTCTAAGGGGCGTATTCAGCTTATTGATTTTGGTATTTCTAAAACACCTGTACATGAGTTTAGAGCAGGAACAAAAGGGGGCATTTTTT
>CALLLO010000082.1 GCA_938082985.1 uncultured Candidatus Marinamargulisbacteria bacterium
CTCAACCGCTACATCTATTCAGGATGGCTGTTTTAGTGTGGATTACTTAGAAGAAAGTTTAAAAAAAACATCCATGGATGAGTGCGCAGTAGGCGATAGTGTAAACATTGAGTTGTGTTTAACTTTACAGACACGCCTAGGTGGACATATGGTGTCAGGGCATGTGGATACGGCTGGTGTATTAAAGGGATATACGGAGTCAGGGGGCTTTCATGTTTTTGAGGTAGGCTTCGATCCTGTTTTTACAACACTGATTATCCCGAAAGGGTCTATTGCTCTAGACGGGATAAGCCTTACGATTGTTGAGGCTAAGAAAGCCTCGTTGACCTGTCATATTATTCCTCATACCTTTGAGAATACGGTGCTTCATACCCGTAAGGTTGGGGATGCAATTAACATGGAGTTTGATATGGTTGGTAAATATTTATTAAGATTTCAGGAGTACGGACATGAATCATGATTTTGATACGATTAAAGCAGCTATAGATGATATAGCTCAAGGAAAATTGGTCGTTGTTGTTGACGATGAAGATCGTGAAAACGAGGGTGATTTAGTTATGGCGGCAGAGCATGCGACGCCTGAGGCCATTAACTTTATGATTAAATTTGGACGTGGGTTGGTGTGTTTGCCTGTTTGCGATTCTATTTTGTCCCGTTTAGAGATTGAAGATATGGTAAAAGAAAATAAAGAGGTTTATAAAACGGCATTTACTGTATCTGTAGAAGCGGCGCCTAATCATGGAGTTACAACCGGTATTTCTGCTGCAGACAGAGCCAAGACGATTCAGGTATTTATAAACCCCGAGAGTACGAAGGCCGATATTGTATCACCAGGACATATTTTTCCACTTCGAGCTCGAGAAATGGGCGTGTTAAAACGAGCAGGACATACAGAGGCTAGTGTCGATTTGGCTCGTTTGGCGGGCTGCAGACCCGCAGGGGTTATTTGTGAAATTATTAATGAAGATGGTGAGATGGCACGGGTGCCTGATCTTATTCCTTTTGCAAAGAAACATGGGCTTAAACTTATTACGATTAAAGATTTGATTCAGTATCGAATCGAAAAAGAAAGTTTTATCGAACGCGTAGAGGAAGCCAAACTACCTACGGATTTTGGTGAGTTTAACATGGTGGCGTATAAAGATATTTTAACAAAACGTACCCATCTTGCTATCTATAGAGGGGATCTTAAATCTGAGCAGAGTAATCTCGTGCGTATTCATTCGGAGTGTTTAACAGGCGACGTATTTGGTTCACTTCGGTGTGACTGTGGGCCTCAGCTTGAACAAGCTTTGAAGATGATTGCAGAGAAAGGGAGTGGGGCTATACTGTATATGAGGCAAGAGGGTAGGGGGATTGGTTTAGCTAATAAGATTAGGGCCTATAAACTCCAAGACGAAGGGGCGGATACGATTGAGGCTAATGAAAAACTAGGCTTTGCTCCAGATTTACGTGAATATGGCGTAGGCGCTCAGATTCTTTTAGATTTGGGTATTACAAATTTAGATCTCATGACGAATAATCCTAAAAAAATTGTAGGGCTTGAAGGCTATGGGATAAAGATTAACAGTCGTGTTCCTATAGTGGTGGAAGCTAATAAACATAATGAAGGGTATTTAGATGTAAAATCAAAGAAAATGGGGCACTTGTTTTAAGTACATGTATTTAATACATTAAAGCTTCGCATATTTTCAGATCTAACGGACTATCTATGTCTATACTGTAGACATCGTCCATGATGTAGCCTTTTACTTTTTTAAAATTTTCAATGTTTTGTGTCTGAATAGAGTTTGGATTTATAATATAAATAGAGCCATTGGCTTCAAAGATATCAGGACTGTCTTGTCTGCGTGTAATGTTGCTTTTTTTAGACCGTTCCAAAAATCCCTTTTTATTTTCTTCAAAGAGAGAGAAATAAGGACTTTTTTTGCTTTTACTTACCGACATGACCATATCTATATGTGGAGAATAGAGATTTAAGGCTTCTTTTATGTGCGTATTCGTTCTTAGTGGGCTGGTCGCTTGAAGAAGTATGAGTCTTGTTATACCGAGGTGTTTATACTGTTCTAGTGCATGTTGAACAAGGCTGCTAGAAGTGGCCGTGTCTGTGGCTAGATCAGAAGGTCTAAGAAAGGGAACGTGTAGGCCATAGTCTTCTACATGTTTTTTTATTTTTTCAGAATCTGTAGACACGCAGATATGAGAATCTGGCGCTAGCTGCCTGGCGATATCTATGCTGTAGTCGATTAGAGCTTTTCCTTTTAAGGAAACAATATTTTTGTTAGGAATCCCTTTTGAACCGCCTCGTGCGGGTATGATATAAAGGTCTGTGTATGTCATAAGCGGCCTAATATTTCCATGATTTTTTGTGTTGTTGTTCCATTTCCATAAATATTGTTTGTCGTTAAGGGAGGTAAAGAATCTAAACTGCGAATTGTCTCCAAAATTGAAGTCTCTGAGAGTGATGTATGTAGGACATTGGGCCCTGCATCTCGTCCCTTTTGTCTGTTTCCTAGATTAATGGCGTATTTACTAAAAGAGGCGGTTTCAATGATCCCACTCGAAGAATTTCCAATAACTGCTTTACATAAAGCAATCGCCGAATAATATCCTCTCAAACCTAAGCTTTGTACACTATGGAACTTGTTTTTGTTTTTCGTAAATGCGTGTATAGCCTCTGTCATTTTATTACCTAAGGTATCTGAATTGGGGCAGGTGATGAGGACCTGGAACTTACTTTTATCTAAACTTTTCAATAAAATATTGAGATTATTTAAGGTGTCATCGAGTTCAGTTGTTTCGGGGTGAAAGGTACATAAGAGTGTTGGGGGGCTAAGGTCGATGTTGAAGGTCGCTTGAAACTGTTTTATGTTGTAAAGTTTTATCGTATTGAGGTTGTCCAGGCTTAGAGCGCCTACATTATAGACATGAGTGTGTGTGCCTAGGATATCGCAGACGCGCTTTTTATGTGTGTGTGTAGAGGTGAAGTGGTAGGTGCTCATGCAGCTTATTGCGTGTCGGAAGACGTTGTCTATGGCGCCTAATGTTGTTTCTCCACCATGAAAGTGAGCCACCTTTAGGTTATGAGGAACGGTAGAGGTTACGGCTGCAAACATTTCGTACCTATCGCCTAAACATAGGACAAGGTCAGGACGTGAGTTGTTCCATATTTCACTTATCTTACTGATGCTTTTTGCCATATTTAGATTGATATCGTGAGGTGTATCTCCACCGGTTAGTGTGTCGGCGGTAAAACTTACATCAAAACCTTCTTCTTGAAAGCAGTTTTTCGTATCGCCATGTTGTGTGGATGTGTGAGTGCCGAATGCAATGATGTCGAGGGGGTAGTGTTTCTTTTTAAGTGCTTTTAGGAGGGGGATGTAATAACTGAAGTCCATGCGTCCACTACTGAGCACGGCAATACGTGGTTTTTTCTTTATAGTTTTATTCATATTTATCGTTTAATTTATCTTTATACCACGCATAAGTTTTTGAAATACCCTCTTCTAGCGAGACCTTAGGCTCTGTTTTTGTTAGCGCCAGTAATCGTGTCGTATCAGGGCAGCGTCTTGTTGGAGACCCTGGGGTGTCGGGTAGAGGCGTGATTGTGATGTCTCGACCTAAAACTCTAGCAATCGTTTGGACTAACTCTTGGACTTCAATTTCTTGACTCGCATTTCCAATGTTTACTATATCTTGATTAGAGTCTTTATGTTCAGCAACTGCGATTGTATAAGCCACAGCGTCGTCGACGTAGCAAAACGCGCGTGTATGTGTTGGTGAAGCTACGCCTATCGTGCCATGTTGACTTAGTTTAATGAACATTTCAGGAATCACATGTTGAAAGCCCATACGAGGTCCATAAATATTGAAATATCGGACAACGATGACGGGGATATTATATTTTTTTCCATAATTAAAGCAGATAGATTCGCCATACATTTTACTTAGTGCATAGGTCGTTCGACTTCCTTTAATATCTAGGAGAGTAAGGGGCACATCTTCTGGTGTAGGAACCACAACGTTAAAGTGTTTGAGCGTGCCCGCTGAGATTTCACTTGTTGAGGAAAATAAGACTTTCTTTAGCTGTGTCAGTGTTTTGCAATAGTCGAAAAGAAGGAGGGTGGATATGGCGTTAGTGTAGAGTACTTTGTCTGGGTTTTCTAAAACATTTTTGACACCAATGACGGCAGCAAAATGATAGATGTAAGTAAAATCTTTATCCAAAGAGTCAAAGGTTTCTTTTTCGGTCAAATCACCTTGTATAAATGTGATATTGGGTCTCTTGAGAAGTGCCTTGTAATCATCGTCAAGTCGTCCTCGAGATAAGTTATCTATAATAACGACGGTATGGTTTGGTTCAGAGGACAGAGACGTCGCTAAAAAATATCCAATAAAACCACTTCCACCTGTAATTAAGCTTTTTTTCATGTAATTAATCCTTCCAATGCCCTTTTCCTATTCCTAATACGCGTATGTTTTTTTGTTTTAACGCTTCGTACGTATCTTGGTTGAGGATGTTGTTGGCATCGACTACAAGTGTTACTCCAGGGCAGGTGTCTACAATGTCTTTCGCACATAACTCCACATAGACTTTATGGCGAACGGTTAAGACTAAAATGTCATGTTTGAGCTTTTTAAGATCTTCAAATTGTGTAAAGACGGCACAGTCTTTTTCTTTCCAATATGAAACTAATGGATCGTGTAGGTGCATCGTCGCACCTTCTTTTTCACAGGCATTTACAAAATGTTCACTAGGGCTAAATCTCGTATCTGCAACATCGTTGAGATATGAGATTCCCATGACTGTAATATATTTGTTTTTAAGTGAGGGTATGTGTTTTTTTATTCGAGAAAATGTATGTTCAGACATCGCATCATTAATAGAGACTGCCTCCAGGGACATCTCTAAGTGTTTTTTAGAGTCAAAAAGCTGTGTATATGCCCAGTCAGCGAGTAGGGAATCTTTGGTTAAGCAGTAGCCGCCTACTCCAAATCCTGGGGACATAATGTTGCTATGCGTGGGCCTTTTTTTAATAGCGACTAAGACTTCAAATAAGTTTACTTGGGCAGCTTCAGCATAGTCAGTCCATTCTTGGATAAATGCGATATTTGTCGCTCTATACGCATTTTCAAGTACTTTGGCCATTTCGGATGCGGTGGGGCTATGAAGTTCGGATAGCGGATAGTCTTTGATATTTATAAAACTTTCAAGAAACATACGTGTAGCTTTTTTTGAAGATGCTGTTATCCCTGAATACACTCTATAAAAGTTAGTTATAGAATGAAGATAGTTTTTCCCTGGCATAACTCTTTCATAAGAGTGTGCGAGTGTGAGGGCGTCTGGAGATAGTCCTCGTTCTTGGAAGCAGCTTTTAAATAATGGAGCGATAATTTTTTCTGTTGTTCCAGGCGGTACCGTAGTTTCTATTAATACGAGTGTTTTTTCTGCGATATTAGTGGCAATTATTTTTAGAGACTCGAGGTAAGTGTCATAGGAGAATGTGTAGTCTTTTATACGGTCGTTTTTAGATTTTTTTATATCTAGATGAATATCTACAATGACGATATCGGCTTTTTGGTAAGCGTAGTGACTGGTTGTGGCGAGTCCGTTCCCTTGTTTTTTCATCTGTTGAAAAGCTTGTGCCATATTAGAGTC
>CALLLO010000083.1 GCA_938082985.1 uncultured Candidatus Marinamargulisbacteria bacterium
AATTGCAGGGACGTCTGGTTTTGAAGCTGTATGTGGAGGAAAAAACGCTTTGTACTTCGGGCAAACTTTTTACCAATCTTTACCAGGTGTATTTATGTGGAAAGATAAACCAAGCTTGGAGAGTGTTTTATCCTTTAAAAATGACTTTGATACTTTGAAAAAAGAATTTGAATCATTATCTTATTATTATGGGGAAGGTGTTTTAGATCAGTATTATGCCATTGCTGATAAAAAATTTTCAGAATCAGAAAATCAAAAAAACGTAACGTATTTAGTTGAAAAGTTGATTGGTCATTATACGGATTAAACAAGTCTAGTCAGCTCATTAAGCCTTCTGACGCTATCTTGATACGCATCCCAATTTCCTACATCAATAAATTCGCTCGCATTTACAGGATAAGATAAAACATGAAGGCCAGCTTTAATCAAAGCTTCAATAAGATCTGTCATATGAAAGAGGGTATCTTTAGGAATATAGTCGATCGCTTCGGGACTAAGAATGTAGATGCCTGAGTTTACTAAGAAAGAATACTCGGGTTTTTCTGTAATACCTGAGACCATCCCCTCCTTATTTTGTTCGATTACCCCATAAGGGACTTTGGTGTGCTGAACCGCAGATATGATAGTAAGCGAGGCCTTTTTTTCTCGATGGAGATCAAGTGCTTTAGAGTAATCAGTGTGTACGAGGATGTCACAATTTGTCACGATAAACTCTGAGCTTAGCTTAGGCATATTAGAAAGAGAACCCGCCGTTCCGTAAAAATGCTTTTCGTAAATATAATTCAAATCATAATCCCGATTCTCAAGGCCATTAAAATAGGCTTCAATCATCGTTTTTTTGAAATTTAAAGTAGCATAAAAAGTAGAAGCTCCTTGTTGATTAAAAATATCAATCATATGTTCCATGATTGTTTTATTTTGAATGGGAATGAGCGGTTTAGGCAGCACATGCGTAAAGGGCTCCATGCGGGTACCTTTCCCTCCCGCCATAATAACGACCGGAATATTTAAATGTGAAACGGGGGTGGGGGTTGGGAATGGACTAGAAAAGGCCTCGTCCCATGTTGTGATATTAATTATCTTTTTTGAAGCATTTAGAATGGGGAGCAAGGTAATGTGTTTGGATAAAAAAATATCTTTTATTTCTTTTAAAGGAGTGTTTTCTAGAATGTATAAGGGGTTTTTGTTGTAGAGTTCTTCCAGTGTATCGGATAGCTGCTTACCTTCAATAAGTGAGCGTCGAAGATCCCCATCTGAAATTGTGCCTAGAAGGTGATGGTCATTATCTACAATTAATAAGGTGCCTTTAGCCGTTTTATCTAACTGTTTAAGGGCATCTATAATGCACTTGTTTTTTTGAATAAGTAGGGAGGTTAATATGTTTTTTGTCATGACTATATCCTTTGTATTAATTCTTTTTTATCTAATATTTCGCCAGCTGTATAGTCTCGTTTAGATGGTTTTCCTAGAATATCAAACCAGTGAGAGGCAGACATTCCTGTCCCTGGTCGAAGCGTTTGTAAGTGGTGTTCTGTAAATAGTTCCCCTTTTTTTATGGGTCTTACACTAAAGATACTTTTTCGAGCCACGTCTCTCGTATTTTTTTCAGAAGGGGTAGGTTTTTTTTCCGAAGATCCAAGGGCTAAAGCGATATTACGAGTAGCGGAGACTAAGGCTTTCAATTCTGAAGGGAGAATAGAGGCTTTATGATCGGGGCCAGGTAATGATGTGTCCAAGCTAAGGTGCTTTTCAATAATACTAGCGCCAAGAGCTACAGCCGCTATGGACGCCTCGATCCCAAGGGTGTGATCAGAAAATCCAACGCGAAGTTTAAACCTATCTTTATACGTTTGTATGACGTTTAAATGGACATCTTTAAAGGGAGTCGGGTAGGCAGAGTTGCATTGAAGGAGGCTAAGCCTTTCTGGCTTTACTCCATTGTTGTATAAGAGGGTAACAGCCTTGGAAACCTCATCGATAGTAGACATGCCCGTAGACATAATTATCTCTAAACCTGACTGTGCACAGGCTATGAGATAGGGGGTGTTTGTGATCTCTCCTGATGGAATTTTGAGCATCTCTAAACCTAACTCTTTGATTTCCTTGATACTGTTTAAATCGAATGGAGATAGTAAATAATCGATCCCAATGGCGTGTGAAAAAGTAAGTAGGGCTTGGTGGTCATTTTTTGTGAAGGCTACTTTTTTGAGCATATCAAATTGGCTTTCGTTCGGCTGAGAAAGAGACACTTGATAGTCGGCCTTTTTAGCCTTTTTTGAGACAAGGTTTTGTGGATCAAAAAGTTGAAACTTTACACAGTTAGCGCCTGCATCATGAGCGGCTTGAATAAGCTGCTTTGCTGTAGATAGATCCCCATTATGGTTAATGCCAGCTTCAGCTATGATGTAGGGGGCAATATCTTTAAGCATAAAAATAGTGTACGTGCCTTAGAGAAAATATTCAAATTTAGCAGTCGATACCATAAAAAGCTTCTCCAAATTTAATCGTGTTACGTTCCGTTTTTTTTCGCCATTGGTTTGTGTCTCTCAGAGAATAGACACAGCCACAATATTCTTGTTTATAAAAATTTTCTCGCTTTGCTATTTCATACATACGCGCGGCACCTCCCTTCTTTCGCCAATTAAAGGTCCAGTAAGAAATTCCTTTGTAATGTTCAGCCGCTTTTAAGCCGCAGTCGTTGATTTGATCCATATTTTTCCATCGAGAGATACCAAGGCTACTTGTGATGACGGGGTACCCATTTTCATAGGCATAAAGGGCTGTGCGTTCAAATCTCATGTCAAAGCAAGCCGTACATCGTTTGCCTCGTTCTGGTTCATGCTCCATACCGGCCGTTCGTTCAAACCAATTATCTGCATCATAATCAGCATCTATAAACGGAATGTTATGTTCTTTTGCAAAACGGACGTTTTCTTGTTTCCGGATTTCATATTCTTTTTTTGGATGGATATTCGGATTGTAAAAAAAGATAGCGTAATCAATACCAGATTCGGTCATAGATTCCATTAATTCTCCGGCACAAGGTGCACAGCAGGAATGCATAAGTACACGTCCGGATTGGACAGGAGGGATAAGTTTTTCTCGTTTAATCGGCGCGTTCATATCTACAGTTTATTCAAAAGCTTCTTTCTTGCCAAGATGGGTGGGGATGTTATGATATGAATATGATAAATTCTCTCGTTATCGAAGTTCCCAAATCACTCCTTTTATCTAATCCTAAAGTTAATGGCGCTAATAAGATTTCGGCTGTTCTTATTCAATTAATAATAGAAAAGTATGCAGATAAAGATATTGTTATCGTAAGCGATGGGGATCAAGAAGACTTTGACTTTTTTTTTAAAAGACAGAGTCAAGCAAGATCTCTTATACATGCAAGATATCAAAACCTAGGACTTCTTTTACAAGAAAAGGGTCTATCTCCTGACTTAGGATTTGTCAGTGACTT
>CALLLO010000084.1 GCA_938082985.1 uncultured Candidatus Marinamargulisbacteria bacterium
GAAGGGGACACGCGTCTACCCCGTCGCCTTTAACAGAACGACTCGTAAACATCTAACTGCAAGACGCTCCCATTAGGCAAACGCTATTACAATTCCTTCTTTTACAAAATCTATACCCTAGAAAATAAAACCGTGTAGTTAGATAGTCTTTCTTTCGACGACCATCCTTATAATAGATGACCCTACTCTTCTTCGTATGCATCTCTAGGTTACATTCAGTTAAGAGCGCCCTCCTGTTTCTAATCTCAATATATTTTAGACTGCAGTTGACCCCAGATTAAAAAATAGTATAATAAGTGCGCTTAATACTAGTTTAAACTTTGAGAGATTATGAAATTAACAAGAACAACAGACTTCGGCATGCGTATCCTCATCTATTTAGCTCAACAAAATGAGTTGTCAACTATGCCTGTCATATCGGAAGCCTTAAATATTCCTTACAACAACCTGACTAAACTCATACAAAACTTAGCCAAGGCCGAAATTATACATACAAAGAAAGGTAAATATGGAGGCGTAGCCTTACTTATGAAACCTGAAGATATTACATTGAAAATCGTTGTCGACCTCATAGATGGACCGACAACCTTATCAGATTGTCAAAAAAGCGATACCTTATGCACATTAAGTTGCGAGTGTAAGCTTAAAGGAGCCTTGTCTACATTACAGGCAAAAATAAACACGTTAATGACTGAGATCACAGTTTACCAGCTAATTTAAGAAAGGGAATATTATGAGCCAAAAAAAAATTGAAGATATTGCAAATAAAGAATATGAATATGGATGGAAAACAGACATTGAAATGGATATCTCTCCTAAAGGACTAAATGAAGATATTGTTCGCCTCATATCCAAAAAGAAAAAAGAACCTGAATGGTTATTAGACTTCAGACTAAAGGCGTACAGATATTGGTTAACGCTTGAAGAGCCGACTTGGTCCAAAGTAAACTACCCTAAAATTGATTTTCAAGATATTCACTATTGGGCAGCCCCTAAGAAAAAAGTAACATTAGATAGTCTTGATGACGTAGATCCTGAACTCAAAAGAACCTTTGAAAAATTAGGTATCCCCATTGTAGAACAAAAACGACTCGCTAACGTGGCAGTAGACGCCATATTTGACAGCGTCTCTGTCGCAACAACCTATCAAAAAAAATTATTAGAACATGGCGTTGTTTTTTGTCCTTTATCTGAAGCATTAGAAAATTACCCTGAACTAGTTAAGCAATACCTTGGTTCAGTTGTTCCTCATACAGATAACTATTATGCAGCCCTAAACGCAGCTGTATTTACCGAAGGCTCTTTCGTCTACATTCCTAAAGACACCGTTTGTCCCATGGAGCTGTCTACTTACTTCAGAATCAACACCGAAGGAGCTGGGCAATTTGAAAGAACCCTTATCGTTTGTGAAGACAACAGTAAGGTAAGCTACCTAGAAGGCTGTACTGCACCTGCCTTTGACACAAACCAACTTCATGCAGCTGTAGTAGAACTTGTAGCTTTAGAAAAAGCAGATATTAAATATTCAACCGTACAAAACTGGTATGCAGGAACGCCAGAAACAGGAGCAGGGGGAATCTATAATTTCGTAACTAAACGTGGAAAGTGTATTGGGAAAGGCTCCAAAATATCATGGACCCAAGTAGAAACGGGTTCAGCTATTACATGGAAATATCCTAGTTGTGTGCTTATAGGTGATGAGTCTATAGGAGAATTTTATTCTGTAGCTCTTACAAACAACTTCCAAGAAGCCGACACAGGTTCAAAGATGATTCACATAGGTAAAAACACAAAGAGCACCATTGTTTCTAAAGGAATTTCGGCAGGTAAGTCAGCCAACACCTATAGAGGCCTAGTACAAATAAACAAGTCCGCCAAAGGTGCTGAGAATTTTACACAATGCGACTCTATGTTAATAGGAAGCAAGTGCTCCGCGAACACCTATCCGTATATTGACGTCAGAAACTCGTCATCTACAGTAGGTCACGAAGCTGCGACCGTAAAAGTAAGTGAAGAACAAATTCATTATTTTGAACAACGAGGCATTCCTGCAGAAGAAGCGTTGGGAAGCATTGTAAATGGTTTTTGTAAAGACGTTTTTGACGTACTACCTACTGAATTTGCTGTAGAAGCCAACCAACTTATGGAATTAAAACTAGAAAACACTGTAGGATAGAAGGAGAACATCATGTTAGACATTAAAAATTTAAAAGCAAAATTAGACGAAGAAGATAAGCAAATCCTCAATGGAATTAACTTAAAAATAGGTAAAGGCGAAGTACATGCCATCATGGGCCCTAATGGTTCTGGAAAAAGTACTTTATCTAAAATCATATCAGGCGCACCTGGATATGAACCTACTGAGGGCGAAGTTCTCCTAAATGGTAAGAATTTACTCGACATGACAGCAGATGAACGTGCAAAAGAAGGCGTATTTTTAGCCTTTCAATACCCTGTCGAAATCCCTGGTGTAAATAACGGAAGCTTTTTAAGAATGGCTTACAATGCTAAGCAAAAGTATCAAGGGAATAAAGAATTAGACCCTTTAGAATTTGAAGCACTTTTAGAAGAAAAACTTAAGCTCCTCAATATGGACCCTAGCTTTCTAGAAAGATCTGTAAATCACGGTTTTTCTGGTGGAGAAAAGAAGCGTAACGAAATTCTTCAAATGCTAGTATTAGACCCTCAAGTCGTTATTTTAGACGAAACAGACTCTGGTTTAGATATTGACGCACTAAGAGACGTCGCTGAAGCCGTTAACCATTTTAAAAACGAAGACAAAGCCGTCATCATTATCACGCATTATCAACGTTTACTAAACTATATCAAACCAGATTTCGTACATGTTATATCTAAAGGTTCACTCATTAAATCTGGATCAAAAGACTTAGCCTTAGAACTAGAAGAAAAAGGTTACGACTGGTTAGTAGAACCTGTAAAGGCATAAGATGAGCATTGTATTAGACTTAATTAACACACAAGAAAACACAACGAGTAGTCCCAACTGGTTAAAGGCCTTAAAAACGACCGCTCAAAACAAAGTTAACGCAGAAGGGATTCCCACAAAAAAACATGAATCCTGGTCGTTTACAAAGTTAGACACCTTAAATGCAATCGCTTCATTAAACAAAACAGAGCTAAATCTACCCAGTGCCCCAGAAGGATTTTCCCTCTCTTGTTTAACAGGCGACGAATGGAAGGGTATCCTTTCAGAAGGTCTCGAACAAAGCATCTTTTCGTATGCAAACACAGCACAGTTTACTGCAGGTATTGGTGTCACAGTCTCGGCTAACGTAGACTCACCACTTATATTTACAACACTTCCTGAACGTTTAGTCGTTAAAGTAGAAGAAAACTGTTCGGCAACCATTGTCATTAAAGATATAAAAAACGGCAGCGAGAATGCATTGTCTAATACTATGAGCGAATTTATCTTAAACAAAAACGCGAGCTTAAATGTTATTTCAATCTCTCACTCAAACGAAGGTCACAGATTTCACGCCTCCAGAGTAGAGTTAGCTGAAAAGTCTCAATTTAATTCCACACGATTCACTAAAGATGGCGATATCAATAGAAACGATATCGTTTTAAACTTTAATGGAGCAGGGGCCGATGCAAACTTAAATGGTATAGGACTCTTGTCTGGTACTACAAGTTCGTATAACCACATGCTTGTTAACCATTTTGTTGGTGGATGCACATGCAAACAGCATTTTAAAAATATCTTAAACGATAAAAGCTTTGCAGAGTTTTCCGGCCTTGTATACGTTCATAAGAACGCACATGAAACAGATTCTCAACAACATAACCATAACCTCTTACTCTCCGACTCTGCACGTGTCATGTCTCGCCCTCAGCTACAAATCGATGCTGATGATGTAGAATGCGCTCACGGAAGTACAATCGGACAGCTCAACCCTGAAGAAGTTTTTTATATTCAAAGTAGAGGGATGAGCGAGGCAGAGGCTAAATCTTTACTTACCTTTGGCTTTGCTGAAGAAATTGTTGAAACAATTAAAAATAAAGAAATCAAAGACCAACTCACTCGTTTAGTACTTAGTGAGGTAGAAAATTATGCTAAATCCTAATATTAGAAAGCAATTCCCCGTACTCAAGCATATTGAGAACGGACATGAGCTTGTGTACTTAGATAACACAGCTACGACACACAAACCATTGCGTGTCATCGAGCGTATGACTAAGTTTTACACACACCAAAACGCGACGGTTCATCGCGGTGTTTATGGTCTAAGTCAATCGGCAACAGACTATTGTGAAGAGGCTCGAAAAAAAGTGCAAACCTTTATCAAGGCTAAACATGAAGAAGAAATTATATTTGTAAAAGGAACGACTGAAGCTATTAACCTCGTCGCCGAATCGTTTGGACGCTTCCACCTAAAAAAAGGGCAAGAAATCTTAATAACAGAAATGGAACATCACGCCAATATCGTTCCTTGGCAACAACTCTGTATTAAACACGGCTGTACCCTACAGGTCGCACCTATCAAAGATAACGGAGAACTAAATCTTGAGGCATGGAAAGCTGGGATAAACAAAAACACAGGTCTCGTAGCCTTTACTCACGTATCTAATGCACTCGGCACGACAAACCCAGTTCAAGAAATGTGTGACTTTGCAAAGGCTGCTGGTGTAGCGGTTCTTATTGATGGCGCTCAAGCTATGTCTCATATCGAAGTAGACGTTCAAGCTCTAAATTGTGATTTTTACGCTTTCTCCGCACACAAAATGCATGGGCCAACAGGAATAGGCGTGCTCTACGGAAAACACGAACTCCTTAAAATTATGCCTCCATACCAAACAGGCGGAGACATGATTGATGTTGTCACCTTTGAAAAAACAACATTTGCTGTGCCACCCGCACGATTTGAGCCCGGAACTCCAGCCATCGCCGAAATAATTGGTCTCGGAGAGACAATTGATTTCTTAACTGAAATAGGTCTAAATAATATTTTTCATCACGAACACACACTCTTAAACTACGCAAATATTAAATTAAAAGAGATTAAGGGTTTACGTATTATCGGAGAAGCGAAAGAAAAGAACGCGATAGTTTCATTTGTCTTAGACGATATTCATCCCCATGATGCAGGGACAATTCTAGATACTGAAGGAATTGCCGTTAGAGTAGGGCACCATTGTGCGCAACCACTCATGAAAAGACTCGAAGTACCCGCCACTATACGTGCATCATTTAGTATGTACAACACATTAGAAGAAGTAGATAAACTAGTCGCTGGCATCAAAAAAATACAGGGAATCATGTTATGAGTCGGTCACAACAACTCTATGAAGCAATGATTTTGGATCACAACAAAAAGCCTAGAAACTTTAGTGTTATGGATCCCCATACACACAGTTCACATGGTAAAAACCCACTATGTGGTGACGATTTCTATGTGTATATTTCGTGCAATGACACAGAAATAGAGGCTATAAGTTTTATTGGACAAGGCTGTGCGATTTCAAAATCTAGTGGATCTATGATGACGGAGATGCTAAAAGGACTTCCGATCCAAGAAGCGTTAGAGTTAAAAGAAAGTTTTTTAGAGATGGTCAGTACAGATATCAGTCCTGAAAAGAAAAAGAGCTTAGGTAAGCTTAAAGTTTTTGAAGGTGTAAAAGATTTCCCAGCAAGAGTGAAGTGTGCTGCTCTTGTGTGGAGAGCATTAGAAGATGCTCTCGGCGCCAAAAGCGGCGAAACAAGCACAGAATAAAATAAGAACCAGAAAACAAGGAGCCCATTATGACAGTAAAAATACAAGCCATGCCGACCCCAAACCCAAACACGATAAAGTTTTTATTAGACATCGAGTTTATCCCTTCAGGAAGTATCGATTTCCCTAATGTAGAAAAAGCAAAGAACTCACCTCTAGCCAAAGATCTTTTTGAAATAGAAGGCATAACAGGCATCATGATAGGAACAAATTTTGTATCTATCACAAAAGATAAAGATGCTGGTTGGGAAAATGTATTAGAAAAAGCGTCTAATCTAATAAAAGAAATGGTTGGTACGGTAGATCCACTTCTCGAAGATGACTTAATAAAAATTGCTATGGATCAAGGTGAAGTCAACGGAGAGATCGAACAAAAGATTATAGCCATACTCGACGCCGAAATCAGACCAGCTATCGCCATGGACGGTGGAGATTGCCGCTTAGTAAGCTATGAAGACGGGATTGTAAGCCTAGAACTACAAGGCGCCTGCAGCACTTGTCCTTCATCGACCTTAACATTAAAGATGGGTATAGAAGGACGTTTGAAAGAAGATATCCCT
>CALLLO010000085.1 GCA_938082985.1 uncultured Candidatus Marinamargulisbacteria bacterium
TTCGCTATTTTTCTTTTGTTTTTCAGTTACCTTTTAGAGTCCTTATTGATGTATCACTATGGTTTTTTGTGTGTATATTTTTTCTATCACAGAAAACATGAACAGTCTGTTATACGAGAAGGCCTATTATTTATTAAATCACATCTCGTATTATGTATACTTCCTTTTGTTTATTTTATTCCAAAACGATTATGGGTTAAACCAACGGGGTACTATCTAGGGTACAACTCCATTGTATTTGGCTTAAATTCTTGGGTAGAAGACAGTCTCAATATCATTAAAAATACAGGGGTATCTATACGAAACCTTTTGGGTATTCGAAGTTTTCGCTATGCCATAATCCTAAGCAAAGCTTGGGGGTTATTCCTTTTGGGCTCTATAATTATTTTAAAACTTTCTACACGACTAAAGGCTAGCGAATGTATACAATTCGGCCGTTTGAATAAAAAGCTCATTATATGCGGAAGCGGACTTTTTCTTATGGCTATTCTTCCCTATAGCTTAAAAGGAGCAAGTTTAGGGAGTTCTACCTTTGCTATTAGATATTCATTACTTACAGCCTTTCCTTTAAGTCTACTTATAGTAGGGGCTGCTCAATCAATATCGAAAAGGCTGACCTCTATTCATTTTAGATTTGTCGTGATAGGCATGGTTTTTTTATCCTTTTTTATCTGTAGTAGTTACGACTATTTTTCTATGCAAAATACCTGGATAAATCATCGTTCGATTATTCAGCATTTAGGACAGATAGATCCGCCGGAAGAGGGGTCTATTGTGGTTTACCCAAAATGGGGATCAACCTTTAGTAGCATCGATATGCATAGCTTTTTTTATTATGCCTGGGGGCGCGAGGCTTGGTTTGCGGTTTCCGAGAATCAGCTCAATACCGTAGATGTTTTTGATGAAAAGGTGCATATAGATAGTCTGTATCGTAGATATATGAAGCTAAACGACTATCATGCACAATCGTCTAAGCAATACAGATTAAGCTATACAGTTAATGAGGATAATCAAAGTCCATTATATTTAATTAAAAACGTCAGTACTTATTTTTATTTAAAATGGACAGATGAAGAAGCTTTACATCTATTTTTACTAGAAAAAACTAAAACAGATTTGTTAGAATAACAGTATGAATATACATGGCTACGTTCAGCGTTTTATATATATTATTTTTGCATGTGTATGCGGTGGTATTTTTATACATCTTCTTATGACACCATATATAATATTCGACGACTTAGATATTATTGGATATTCGGTACAGCATACTTACTCAGAGATATGGCGATCACCCACAGTAGGGTCTCCCTACCAGTATCGGCCACTTATAGCAGTCTTGGCAAAATTTATCTATTCAGTCTTTGCTTGGGACTCGTTAGGGACTCGTCTGGTTCAGACTTTTTGCATGGGTAGTGGTCTTTTTTTGATGTACAAATCAATGAGAAAAATAAAGGTGCATCCTTTCCCTATTGTTTTGGCGCTGGCTTCATTTTTAGGGTCCCCGTTTTCTAAGGCTGCATTTTTGTCTTGGGCAGAATGTTTGCATGTTTTTTATGTGAGTGTGCTGGTATATTTGTTTTTACATACAGATACACGTGGTCAAAAAGCTCTCCTTATTGGAATAACGATTTTGGCACTTTTAAGTAAAGAAATTGGTTTGGTTATTGCCGCTGTTACATGTATATATTTTTGGGCTCAAAAGGCCTATCGGTATTCTGGGATTACCGCCGTCATTGTATGCGTTTACTTTCTTATTCGACTATATGTGTTAGGTAGCCTTACTTCTGCTTCAGATAGTGACTTTGGTACTGGTTTTTTTACAAAAGTATTATCAAAAAGTGATGTCGCTCTTTATTTTTCTGGTGGAAAGATCTATGCCTTGTATAGCTACAATGTACTGTGTAATATTTTTACAATATTTTTTAATCAACCGTCACATGGTCAATTCAGTTTAAATCCATTTCCATTACTAAAAATAGTTCGTTTTTTTCTTTATTCCTTTAGCTCTTATTTTATATTTAGACACAGCTTTACCTCGAAATACCGACCTTTGTCAGTGTATTTGATGCTATTTATTATTTTTAATGGAATGATAGTGTACGTCTACTGTCGGTCGCGCCTTCTTCCTTATTCTGGGGTGGCTTATACTATGCTTTTGGCTATAGGAATTCATCAAGATTTGTGTGAAAAGAAGAGGCAAAAATACATGTCTACAGCTATAGTGCTTCTTTGCGCGGGATGGCTTATTCATGCAAATCTTTTTCATGCGTTTATATTTCAGAGTGAAAAGGGCTTGATAAGTTCTCTAAAGACAGGAAAAACATCGGTTCATTTGAAAGGTGTTTCGCCTTCTTTAATTATGCCGTAGCTTCGTAGCTTTCAGCTATCTTCACCAAGTCTTCATTTCCAATATATAGAGCACATCGTTCATGTAACTCAGTAGGCGCAATATCCATTGTTCTTATGTCACCATTACTACATCGCCCACCGGCTTGTTCACAGATAAAAGCTAAGGGATTGGCTTCATAAAGAAGTCGAAGTTTTCCTTTTGGATTCTTCTGAGTCCCCGGGTAAATGTAAATCCCCCCTTTAAGTAAGTTTCTATGAAAATCTGAGACCAAGGAGCCTACATAACGAGCAGAAAAGGATCGTTTACCTTCTGCCGTTAAGCCTTTTAAATAATCAATAAATTTAAGCGTTCCTTTGTAAAGACTGGAAGAATTTCCTTCGTTAATAGAGTAGTAGGTGTCTTTATTTGGCGTTTTGATATTTTCATGAGAAAGAAAATAGTGTTTTTTCTCAGAGTCATAGGTGAATCCATGTGTGCCAGTCCCCACAGTAAAGACTAACATTGTAGAGGTTCCATAAAGTACATAGCCGCCTAAGACTTGCTTGTCTCCTGTTTGAAGGCAGTTATCTAAAGCGGATAGGCCAGGGACAGCTTTGTAGATAGAGAAGATCATGCCAACGCTGACGTTAACATCAATGTTAGAGGATCCATCTAGAGGGTCAAACAAGACAACATAGCCATCCTCTTTGTGATTATCAGGGATAATATACTCTTCTTCTTCTTCAGAGGCTAACACGGCTACTTGGCCACACTCATTGAGTGCCTTTTTTACATAATCGTTCGCCAATAAATCTAGTTTTTGAACAGCTTCTCCCTGTACATTTACATGACCGGCCGCCCCGCAAATATCCCGAAGACCAGCCAGTGATATGTCACGTTGAATATGCTTAGAGGCTTCAACAAGCGCCCATAAAACAGCTTCTAATCCGTCTGAGAGAGAATGTTGAGATAGATAATCGCGTAATGAAATCATAAAGGCCGCCTTCGAGTATATAAATAGTGTATACGTATTAATTGTCGATAAGTATAACGACTTAAGAGCTAAAATCCAATTGCTAGAAATCTTGGCAGAAAAGCTCAAATCAAGTAAAGTCTAAGCATCTTCAAGCAGAAGGACTATTAATATGACTAAACAAACAAAACATACGACAGTAGCACATCCATGGCACGGCGTTTCCCCTGGAGAGAAATCTCCTGTAGAAGTAATGGCGTATATTGAGATCGTTCCAGCAGATACATGTAAATACGAAATAGAAAAAGAATCTGGCTTATTAATGTTAG
>CALLLO010000086.1 GCA_938082985.1 uncultured Candidatus Marinamargulisbacteria bacterium
ATTATGATTAAAAAAGCAAAACTAGACCCAGCTGAAGATGATATTTTATTAGATATAGAGGGCAACATTATGGTTACGGGGGAAATAGAAGGATCTATGTTTTTTACACAAGAGGTTCAGGGACTAACGTTCCCATAAATTCGCGTACCGCAGTTACTGTTCACAACTTTACGTTTATCATTCCTTCACAATCCAGTTATAAATGTTTTATATATGCTACAGCCACAATACAATCGGGGCATAATGGGTGGCAAGCTACTTTATATCTTGATGGAGCTGGTGCGACAGAAGTTCTAACTAACGCCATCCATGATAATAATCAGGACTTACAGACATCTACTTATATGGTTCAAATATTCAGGTGACTATGATGCTGGAACAACGCAGACTATTAGCTTGAAAGCGGAGGTTACTTCTTATGAAAAGGCTGGCTCTGTTCTGGGGTGGAACATTATGCTTATAGGCGTGCCCATTGCAGATTAAATTAATAGTATTTTTTATCCTCGGATTGTTCCTTACTAGTGGACAACTCCACGCGACGAGTCTTATTGCTAACCACCTTGTTTTTAGTGATGGCCCAATCCTTACAGATAATCTTGATGATTCTACATCTAGCAAAATATTTCCTGAAGAGACGTCTTATGAGGATTATGTTAGTTGGGTACTCATAAATGAAGGGGAAGGCGTGGGTACAATGAACATTTCGTCTGGAAACTTCATTACTGGAGAATGGGAAGGGTCTACCTTAGTTGGAGATAATGTATTTTCAGGTGTATCAGGTATAACCGACCCCAATGGAACAGATTCCATACCCAACGCCTGGTCTGAAATTATGCTACGAGAATCAACTTTTGAAAGCATTATTTTACTTAATAGTGATGCTAATAAATCATATATTAGATCATAGTCTGGTATGTCGGCATTTGAACCTACCAATCCCGATATATTGGGGTTTAATCTAGAGGGAGGGACTATTAGCTTGAGTACACCGTCAGACGTAAAAATGACAATAGATGCTGCTAATCAGCGTGTAGGCATTGGCACGGAGGCCCCAGAGGAATCGCTCCATATTAAGGCAGATGGCACGCGAAACAAGCTGAGGATTTCTGGTAATTTGTATGGAAATGCGGCTTCTACCTATTCACTAAGTGGTCAAGGTAACATGTTTATATATTCAGGAGCCGTGCCTGATACTGGTAATGGGGAAACAGCAATAAAGGTTAATCATTCAACATCTTTTACAGAGGTGTTTAGACTTCCGTATGATGGTGCTGAGTTCATGGTAGTACCTGCTGGATACACTATAGCTATTTTTGCTACTGTATACGCGACACTAGTTACAGCTTCGGATACCAATATGAATTACGAGATTACGTCAATTTTGAAGATCATTAATACAAATGGGACAGTAGAGTCACAAACGTATGAGAGTAAAGTTCAATATTCAAGACTAAGACATGACCATACTGGAGACTCCTTTAAATATATTGATATGTACACAAATAAAACCGTCGTGGACAAAGAGATATATGTAAATATTAGTTTTTATACAGATGAGGAGGAAACTGTTCTGAATGTTGAGAAAAATTCTATTTCTATTATCGCTTTTGTTTTACCGACTATATAAAGATAAAGAAGATAAAGAGATAAAATAAATAAAGTGCCATGGTTTAGGGGCCACCCTTTGAAGAGTGCAATTTATTTATTTTTTCACCAGATACCTTTATATAGAAAGGTACCCGGTGAAAATACAATGAGTTTTAATGTCGCTTTGGGAATGGTTTGAGACACATATTTCAAAAGATTTCTACTCTGCGAGGTAGAGATAAAAGAGTATCGCCAGAATTACCAATAATGATACTGTTAATGTTTTGAATAATGTGTAATCGGTAAACAAACTACAGCCTACCTATACCCTCCCAAGCAAGCTAAGCTAAGCTAAGCTAAAATCACCATAAAAAGCAGGTGAGAGATAAGAAGAAAACAATATAAAGACAGCGAGCTACGTGAGATACAGAGGGTGGAAGGCAAGCGGAGAAAGTCAGAAAACTAACAGTGAGGCAAACGGCATTAGCCTCAATCTATTTAAAACAGAGATATACGCACTTCGGAAGCAAGAAAAATCAACGAAAAAAGAGGAACCTTTCACGATGTTAGCCTTCGCCAAGACGTGGTGAACGACGACATTGCCCCCTATTGTAAAATCATATTTTCAGGTGAGCATAGTCCCAGCTTTAGCGACCCGATAGACCTTAGAAAGCAGATGAATGGACTCATCTACGAAGAAGTTTCGGAATAGAAATGGGGCTTTGTGGGATAAGCGACACATACACAAAATCCTGAACCACCCTGTTTATTTAGGTGAAATTCGTTTAAATGGCTATGTCTTTCCTGGCATTCATCAACCACTTGTATCTAAAACTGTCTTTAATAAAGCTCAACACATCTTTGCTGAACGTAAAGTTAATAGAGAAAGTAAAACGGTTCTGGGCTTGTTAAAAGGCGTTTTGTTTTGTGCTGAATGTGAACATCCCATGACGCCTAACAACACGAAGAAAAAAAATGGAAAAATCTACAGATATTACAGATGCATCAGCACCTTAAACCCTAAAGACCACCCATGTATAAACAAATATTTTAATATAGAAAAGGCTAACGATCTGGTGTCCTTTAACATAAACGTACAGTCCCTTGGGACAAACGCACTTAAAAAGTGGCTAGAATGTGTTGAAAACATTACATTATCTAAAGATGAAAGTGTGGTCGTAATGTTTAAGGGGATAGCTGTGTCGGTTTGACGAGTGGGGGGTACTGGCGGAGAGTAAGGGATTCGAACCCCTGGAGGGTGTGACCCCTCAACAGTTTTCAAGACTGCCGCGTTCGACCACTCTGCCAACTCTCCACTCAAGATTGTATCACTATGTTTAAAGCATTTCAATTATGGGAATTACACAGCTAAGGGGGGAACACTATATGAATTTGAAACGACTTCTTTCAGAGGAAATAAAACTAGTACTTGTCGACAATGGCTCGCTTTCTCATGAACAACTCATCTTCTATTTCACAAAACACAAGCAGGCTATAATCGCTGCAATTTTGAAGCTACAAGATAGCCCATTACATTGGACCTATTTCACACTGCCACAAGACTCTGGACGCCTACGCTTCTTCAAACAAAAAGAAAACTTAAATATAAGCTTAGAAAGCCCTCTAGAGAAAATAGCACAAGCATCCTTTCATAGGCTGGTCTATGAATTACATAAACACCAATATCAAGAGTCATTTATTACCGATACAAGTGAGCCATTTTAGGGTATTATACCCTCATGATAAAACTAAAAAATAAGTATTTAAACACCCTCATAATAAACAGCCTCATAGCTCTAAGCCTTGCTATCTTCTGCTTCCTATCCTGGTTCATCTACTTCAAGCCAACAACACCGCCAAGCACGCTCAGTATCATAAACTACCTCCCCCTCGTCAACAGTCTCTTCAACACCGCCAGTGCTATCGCCATGTGCCTAGGTATCCGAGCCATTTTAAAAAAAGACACGCACACACACAAACGATACATGATCACCGCACTCATCTTCTCCACACTCTTTTTAATCTCCTATCTTACCTATCACCACTTCCATGGAGATACACCATTCCTAGCCCAAGGACTCGTCCGCTCTCTCTATTTTTTCACGCTAATATCACACATCAGCCTCACTCTTTTCGTCCTCCCCCTTATTTTAATTACCGTCTTTTACGCACTTATATCAGATAATGACAAACATAAAAAAATAGCCAAGTGGACCTTTCCACTCTGGCTTTACGTCTCCGTCACCGGCGTCCTTATCTATCTCTTTCAGGTTTTTTTTAATTAATTACCACAAAGACTTAAAGGTATCTTCCAAGGCCTTCTTTGCTTCCTCTACAGCCTTGTTCTTTTCTTTATTTAATTGAACCTTAGCCTTAGCAACAGCTCTTTTAAATTTTGTATTGTGCTCCTCAATAAGCGCTTTCGCTTGTGCGCGTCCCTTATCCGCTAAAGCATCCAAGCTTTCTACATCTTTAAGATCTTTAGCAAGCCCCTTCGCGTAGTCGTTATCGAGTCTGGAGAGTTGCTCAAGCGTATCTTTTCTTGCATCATCCACCTGTTTATCTACCTTAGATTTAAGAGCCCGCTTCGCTTTTACAAGCGCTTCATTAGCCAAGGCCTTAGAGGCAGATTTTAATTTTGAATCTAGCTCTGAACTCATCGAGATTTTAGGATGCAAGAGCGTCCCTTTTATAGTAGTTAGGACCTCGAAATTCTCTATATCTTTCAGTACACGTGCCAACAAACTCCCGTCTTCAACACCCGGCAAAGAATCCTTCTCCACGACAGATACCAAACGTCCCGACACCGTCTCGCCCAAAACAGACACCTCCCCACGTGTCCTCTTATCACTAAAATCAAACAAAAATTGTGTAGGTCCCGTTATCGCTTGGTCTGAAGAAATAGAACGGATCTCACCTTTAAAATTTCCTCCAGAAAGATATATAGTCTGAATAAGAAGCCTTGGAACCGGCGCCTCAGGCCTTGGAAAAGAAACGGTAATACCTGTTTCAATACTCTCATCCTCAGATTTTGAAGAGGAAGGAAAGGCACGTTGAACACGCCTCCAAATATCTCTCACTTTAAGCAGTTTTTCTTGAAGAGGTCCTTTAAGAAAAGCTTGGCTCACATCACCTGATTTTAAGGTATCGAGATTGAGTGTAGACATGGCCTTTTTATAATCCGCATCGCCTCGTTTTTTAAGACTCTTTATTTCCGCCTTAATAAGGGTAATATCCTCCCGTACTTTTTTCTGTTTATCTACGATCTCATGTTTCATATCCGACATATCTTTTTTAATGGCCTGTATCGTTTTC
Organism: uncultured Candidatus Marinamargulisbacteria bacterium; assembly: GCA_938082985.1. GTDB lineage: Bacteria > Margulisbacteria > Marinamargulisbacteria > CALLLO01 > CALLLO01. Next base: position 4,903 of record CALLLO010000086.1, read on the forward strand.
ACAGAGGCTTCTACTTGTTTCAAGTCCTCTACAGATGTAACCGACAACTGCATCGAACCAGCGAGATCTGTTTTAGCCTTTTCAAGTCGTTTAGTGTAGTCATCCGTATGAGTAAGAGTCTTTAACTCCTCTTTTTTTTGCTCAATAAGAGCGTCTATCTCATCTTTTTTCTTTCTAGTCTCTAGAGCTACCTTGTCTAAAAGATCCGTAGCTTTAGCCTGCTTTACAGGCCGCCTTACAGATGGCGACTCAGGGCTCTCTTCTGACTTACCTTTTTGAGTCTTACTTGACGCTTCTTTTTCTTCTTCTTTTTTTTCAACTCTGCTCCCAGAAACCTCTCTCTTCGTCCCAAATTCCAAACCAGACACCTTCATTATCTCCACGACATATTTACCTTCCATTAAGTAAGTAAGATCTATCGCCACTTCGATCGTGTCTGTTTCAAAAAGGTTTTTCATAGGAGCATCCACGTCACCTACTTTGAGTCCCTGAATAGTGATTCCGAAAGGTGAGAGGCTTAGCTTTGTTTCTTTAATCTCCACTTTCGCATCCGCAGCCGTTTCTAGAGCGGCGGTAATAGTGGCCGTCAAAATCTTATCAAAAAAAAGTAAATACCCCCCAAAAAACACACTCAAAACAACGAGGAGCTTGGCGAGCCCTTTCCAGCGAATCATTGAAAAAACCTCCACCCTTTATGCACCCACTGCCCTATCCCACTCGCCTTTATCGTTTGGATTATTTTTAATTTTTGAAGTTTCTCATGTAAAGACTCCCTGTAAACAATGATGCCCTTTTTGACAAGAAAATAAATGGGGAGCTGAGCGAGAAGAGCGAGGATGAGGGTTCCGAGCATAACGGTGTTATTAAATTCGAGAAAAGGAAGGATAGGCGCATTGTAGAGCGTCGTCCAAAAAGAAAATAGACCTGTTTGTTCTATAAGTAAAAAGGACCCTATTTTATGAGCGAGAGGGAAGAGTCGTGAAGAAAATAAAGAAAAAAGCCCAGCTGAAACGAGGCCAGCAGAGACGTTAACATTCAATATAAACAAGAGAGAGACAATAATGATAGAAAGAAAAAAATTATCTGGAGTCAAGCCCATAAAGGCACCCAGTGCAAAAGATACCGCGATTTGTGGAGGACTGTCTGACGATATAAGCACTTTTATAAATTTCTTAAGAAATTTTAATAGTAATACACTCATATACTCTATTGTATTTGGGGTAAAGCTAAAATACTAGGACTGAAAACTAAATTAAATATTCCAGAACGCGGAAATTTTAGCCTGAAGACTACCGAAAAGAGGCGCCTATTTTATGGCGGAGAAGGAGAGATTCGAACTCTCGCTGCCCTTACGAACACTAACGGTTTAGCAAACCGTCCCCTTAAGCCACTTGGGTACTTCTCCACTATTAGGAAAGAGTATACCTAAGCGTCTCCCTTCGTTCAATATAAAAATTTAAAACTCGTTTAAGTCCCGAAAAAAAAAAAATCTATATCTAAAGTTTTTCTTGCAAGTCGTTTTTTTTAATGTATGATAAATACTATTCACAAAAAATTAACAAAAAAGACTTTATATACAGACCAATATATAATTTTTTCATAAAAAAGGAAGATTATTATGTTTTTACATACATCCAAAAACTTAGCGACTAGCATACTTAGAAAAACACGTCCAAATCCAGTAGCAGTAATCTCAAGTGTCCATCCTCTTGCCTATCCATTTCCTAGCTATATAAAAGAAAAGTCCCTATCGACACAGTCAATCCCAGCTCCAATTTTACAACTAAAAACTCCAAAACGTGTACCTTTAGGCCAGGTCACTATCGACAGACTCTCGAAGGTTCTTGTTCAAGAACGACTGAAAACAGGTCTGTATACCTCTCCTTACGAAACAGCGCCACCTATTCCCGTCGTCGTTTTATATAACCCATCCGCACATGCCAACAACATAGCTATTACTAAGCTTAAAGACGCATGGCCAGAAATTATTATTATTCAAGCTGTGAAACCTGGACAAGTAAAAAACAAAGCGGCGGATTATTCTGTAGAAGTCTCCTCATGGAACAACCCCAGTTTACTAAAAATTCAACTCGACAAATATGCAACAAAAACAAGGTCTCTTACCGAGAAATTAAGTACTCACAAACCAGGACTGCACCTTATTTGGTCTGCCCAAGCAGAAGATCCTAGCCTTGCAAGAGAAGCTGAAAACAATGGGTTTCAATGGGTAGGAGCTTCCCCTAAAGCCATGGACACATTAGACAAGATTTCATTTAAAAAACTATGTGCTAGACACCATCTCCCCACCAGCCCTTTCGTCATCCTAGATACTCAATCTGGTCAGATTAAAAACAATATTGATTACGTAAACGCTCTAACGGAACAGTTTATGGAGACTTATAAAAGCCATATTTTAAATGGAAAAGGCATATTTGTTAAAAGTGACTCAGGAGGAGGGGGTAGAGGGACCGTTAAAGTGCCATTCCATACAAATCCAGATATATTTACAGCCTCAGTAAAAGTAGCCTTGACAAAAGTTATAGGTGATACAGGAAAATCAGATGGTATATATATAGAAGAAGCTCTCGACCTTAAAGGTTCCACTCTTTACCAACTAGAAATCGAGGTAGATGCGACTAAAGTGTCTCCAGGTGGTCGTTTTGTTTGGTTTAACCCTTCCAACCAAAAAGTCGTAGAAATAGGATTGTCGGACGAAGAAACAATTAAGTTTATCCCTGAAGCACGCTACAAAGAAGCCCAAGAAGCCTCTCGTATTATCGCCGAGGCATCAGGCTACGACAACAGAGGAACGGTAGAACTTCTCTTTGTAAAAAAAGGTGGGGAGTGGACGTTTAAACTATTAGAAATGAACACGCGCGTTCAAGTGGAACATGAAGGACTTACTCAATTTGTCATGGACAGATTAGGGAATGTTCGAAACACCATTGCAGAGCAAGTCATGCGCTCTTTTGGCTTCGTTGCACCAAGCAAACACGATACCTTTAGTACGGGTGTTAATATCGCCGGACATATTCGACTACTAAACGCTAATCCAAAACCAGACGGTCCCTGGAGCTATAATGGGGGTCGATTAGACACGATTAAAGCGCCAGAAGGCTTTGACGTAAAAGCCGTAGAAGGCACAACAGATATGGCCGCGGATCCACAAGTAGGGCGTTCTTTATTTGAGGCCCCGTCTTGGGATGACGCCTGTGACAAAATCGGTGAATTAGCATCAGAACTCGTACTTTCTGGACCAGGTTTCGAAATTAACACCTACCCAGCCTTTCTAAGACAGCTCGCTTCAAACCCACAATTCAGAGCGATGAGTTTAGGCGCTAACGAAACAAGTTCTGTCCTCTTAGATACACCCGTCCCTCAAAGCGAAAGAGGTCAGCAGTTATCCGATTTAGCTCATGGACTTATGCCTCTGTTATCTGCAGGATTCAAAGCAGAAGTTAAAGGCGATTATCCTAGCGAATCCTTGCTCCTTACATTAAATACCTCACTCGCAGAGTTAGAGGCTCTAGAAGCGCCTGAAGATAATGACATTACAGACTTGATTACAACAGGAGACATCCCCGCTTACTATGACAAAAAATGTGCTCGCCTAGAGAAACAAGGAGGAGGCTTCAACACGGTCTTTCCTCGAGATACATTCCAAGAAGGTGCGATGAGTATGTCGTCGCCTTTAGACAAGCTCCACACCCTTGTTTCAGCAAAACTAGCACCACGTGTTGGCTTTGAGACAGTAGAAAGCGGAGGCGCAAAATTTGACGTTGCAAGCATGAACGGCATAAACCCCGTCACCCTTATGATTAACGAAATCTCCGCACATACTGCCATAGCCCCCCTCACTCGCTCGGCTTGGCTCAACTCATTATTAAGAAAAACGCCAGAGGAACAAAGCTTTGTCCTCAACTTTTTCGCAAAAAAAATACGAGAAAAACTCGAGATCCCTAAAGGGCAGCCCATCCCTCTCATGCCTAATAATTTCCAAGCAGGAAACCATCCTGAACAAGATGACACAACACGTATCCAACTCCAAGCTGGAATGCTCCCAACACCTAATTTCGTATGGCATCCCAGCTTCACAGACATCCAAATAAAAGGGTGGGTCAAAAGACAAACAAGCCTCTTTAAAGCTGAAGGTCGTGAACTACGAGAATTACGAATTAAAAACCCAGGACAAGGCCTCTCTTGGACAGCCAAAAACGTATGGAGAGTGGTAGACCTCATGCGTAGCACATGCAAAGCTGAAGGACTTAAACACGATATTATCGTTAATATACACAACCATAACATGTCACTCAACACAGCCACTCTTTTTGACAGAGGCACAGTTGAAGATGCCTCCATTATTGCTCGAGATTTACTCTTCCTGGCGCAATCTAAGGGGTATCGACGATTATGTGTCGACACAGCGCCACCCAACAGCTCTCACAACGACAACACCATTGTCAGTGAGGCCTTGTCCCTATCTGAAGATCAGCATATTATGCTTCAATATTATAACAAAACAGCCCATTTAGTGATGTCTCTCACTAAACGCTTTAACACCTTCTCCCTACAACGAGAAACAGCCGACCCTACAACTCAAGGTGCAGGAGGCACAGGTTCTTCAGATCACAGTTCTGCTGCCGCTATAGGTATGCCGATAGCCTTTATAGAGCCTTATAAAGAGCTTGCTTTTAACCTTATCGGTTTCGCAGGTATCGTCACCCCCTCCTCCGAAGAACAAAAGCGAGTAGGCTATGCATTGTGGCAATGTGCCGAAAGAGGTGACATCACTATTACAGATCACACACAAGCACATACATACCAGGCTGACATCGAGGCCTACATTCAAAATGGAGGCACGATCCCCTTAAACAGTTCCACTCTTGAGCTTTTACAATTTTGGCCCTCCATATCCGACCGTCCTGCCATCGTAGTCACCCTCTTAGAAAACATGGGCATCGACCCTCACGCCACAAGAATAGACGCCAAAGGCAGCGTTGATATAGATACTTTACGACAACAATTATCTAGAGCCTATCCCAACATCCCGACCATTACAGATGAACATATCGTCATCTATGTCGCCTACGGAAACTCCGGCGAAAAATACTTGGCAGCCGTAAATGAAAGCCGAGATCTAAGCTCGCTTCTAGACGACCCAGCCCTATTATTAAAAGATCCTGCGTCACATAAAGCAGGAGATGTTATGAGATATAATGGCACCACCTACACAATAGCTTCCACACATATTGACCCAAAGACAGCTATAGAAACTACACTGTTTGATTTACCAGATGGTAATAGAGAGACCTTTTCTCAACTCAACGTTAAAG
>CALLLO010000087.1 GCA_938082985.1 uncultured Candidatus Marinamargulisbacteria bacterium
AGTAAGCTGTAATAAAACTTGTTCACCTTCCCCTAAACCAGCCGCTTCAGGAGAGTCAATATGCAAGACATAACTTGACCAACGATTGTCCCAATTATACCCCTCAATATGAGCCACTTGTTTACCATCTTTCATTAAAATTCCAGCACCCTCAGCTAAAGAAAGTGTCCCAATAGGCATACCATTTTCTTTTAAGATCGTAAGTGCCATATCTCCCTTTTCTTTAAAATAAGAAAAACGAATGGAATTATCTGTAATTGGCATTTTAGGTAAAGCAATAGTTTTAGGTGTCTCAGAGTTCCCTTTAAAATGTAATAATTTAACACCATCTCTGAAGCTTTGAAGATCAGTGGCTTGAGCAGGACTTTTAGCTACATCATCTATCGTCCATCCCGTAGGCAAAACAGAACTTACACGTTTCTCAAACCCTACTTTATGAGTGTCCAATGGCACATACATTTCAGTCCCATAATTTCCACTCAAAATAATAACCAAAGCGGTCGCCGTACACACAATAACCGTATCTATTAGAGGACCTACCGCGGCTACGATACCTTCTCTAACTGGGTAATCCGTTTTTACTGCAGCATGCACAACCGGGGCTGACCCAATACCCGCTTCATTTGAAAATATAGCTCTCTGAACACCTTTCTTAATGACAATACCTAAAACACCACCTGCTGCAGCTGTCCCTGTAAAAGCATCATGAAAAATAACAGCAAAAGCTTGAGGCAACATAGAAAAATTCATCAAACAAATAGTCACAGCGCCTAGAACATAAATGACACACATTATAGGCACGACCTTAGAGGCAACGTTCCCAATACGTTTAATCCCACCAACGATGACAAAAATTGTTAAGACAAACATAACAACACCTGTAAGTAAGACATCTACATTAAAATATTCGTTGAGTGCAGAAGCTGCTTGGTTAGTTTGAAATAAACTAGCAGAACCAAAACTAGCCAAACACATAGCAACGGCAAAAAAAATGGCTAAAGGTTTCCACTTATTACCTAAACCTTTCTCTATATAGTACATACCACCGCCACGTACTTCACCCGTTTCTTTATCTACGTCTCTATAATGGGTACCCAAGGTACATTCGACAAACTTTGTCGCCATGCCAAAAACCCCAATCACCCACATCCAGAAAACGGCCCCAGGACCGCCCATACCAATCGCAATTGCTACACCAGAAATATTTCCTAACCCGATTGTTCCTGACAAGGCCGCTGAAAGAGCCTGAAAATGAGTGATTTCGCCTTGTTCATCCGGATTATCATATTTTCCTTTAACCAATTCCAATGCATGCGGTAGGGCCGTAAATTGCACAAAAAGAAAACGCAAAGAAAAGAAAAGCCCACTACAAAGACATAAAGCTGTAACCGGCCAATTCCAGATAAAACCTGAAAAATTTGCCATAAATTGTTCAATAGACATATTAAAAACCTCGATTATTTTGGAATTATACTATTATCACATGTTTTTTTGAGTAGTAAAACTTTTTGTATTGGTATTGACTGCTTTAATCATAATTTGTAAAATATCCGCACATTATGAAGATAGGAAATATTTATATCATTTCAGGTCCATCAGGCGTAGGAAAAGGCACCATTATTGCTGAGTTATTACGATTATCTCAAGATATTGAGCTCAGCGTTTCAGCAACCACACGAAAAAAAAGAAATGGAGAAGAAGACAAAAAGAACTACTTCTTTTTATCAGAGAGTGACTTTAGTGATCATATTGAAAAAAATAATTTCTTAGAATGGTGTGATGTACATCAACACAGATATGGAACACTTAAAAACGAAGTCGAAAAACGTAATGAAGCTGGCATCGACGTTATTTTAGAGATAGATACGAAGGGTGCTTTTAAAGTAAAAAAACAGAAACCTGACGCTATTATGATTTTTATTATGCCCCCAAGCCTTGAAGAACTTCGCAAAAGGCTGGAGAATAGGGGGAGTGAGAAAAGAGAGATTATAGAAAAACGCTTAAACCAAGCTGAAATCGAGATCGAAGATAGTAAAGACTATGACTTTATTATTGAAAACAATATCATAAGTGAAACAAAAGAGGCACTCGAGTCGATAATTAAAGACAAGAGTCAAGCAACAGGAGATAACCATGTTAACTAAAGCAGAAAAAATCGAAAAATTAAATTTTCCAAACGTAGATATAGATGCCATTTTAAGAAAAGATCCTAATCGATTTCTTCTTGCGGCTGCGTCAGCTAAAAGAGCCCGTCAACTTAAAGACGGAGCAAAACCATTAGTAGACTATGTTCCTAACGAACCTATGAACCACGTTGCAGTTGCTCTAAAAGAAATATACGAAGACAAAATCCAAATCAGTATTAACGAAAAAAACAACGAAGAAGAATCTTTCTTAGAAGAGTTAGACATCGCGTTAGATGAAGAAATAAAAGAAACGGAAGCTCAAGCTGTACCTGAAAAAGAAGATAAGAAAAAAGAGAAAAAAGCAAAAAAATCTTTAGCTTCATAAACACATGACGCATATTATTTTAGGTGTCTCTGGCAGTATCTCCGCCTACAAGGCACCTGAATTAACGCGTCAGCTAAAAATGTCTGGTTACGACGTGTCTGTCGTACTCACACACAGCGCTCAAGAATTTGTAAGCGCTCGCTCACTGAGTATAGTTTCGGAAAACCCTGTTCTAAGCAATGACTGGGCAGATATAACCAAAACGCCACATATTGATTATACCCGAAAAGGTGACATTCTAGTTGTGGCTCCCGCTACAGCTAACAGCATAGCTAAATTTGCATATGGCCTAGCTGATGATGCGCTATCCTGCCTATTTATAAGCTTCCAAGGTCCTATAATAGTCTCCCCGGCTATGCATACTGAAATGTGGGAAAACGCAGCAACAAAAGCCAACATCCAAACATTAAAAGAAAGAGGAGTACACATCCTAGGTCCTGGAGTTGGAGAATTAGCCTGCGGTGACTCCGGAGTCGGACGTCTTATAGACCTCCCTTTTATCGTAGATGCTGTAAAACAGGTTCAAGAAGAGTCTGTCAATATCTCAGGGAAAAACATCCTCATAACATCAGGAGGCACGAGTGAAAAGATCGATCAAGTCCGAGTACTTACAAACAAGTCATCAGGTAAACTCGGCCAACAATTAGCTAGAACCGCATATTTTAATGGTGCCAACGTAACCCTACTAACCACAACACCTATAAATAACCCCGGCTACAAAAAAGTTATTCTTACAAAAAGTGTTGACGAAATGAAGGTCGCACTTGAAAAAGAAGTCCCACATTGTGATGTACTATACATGGCGGCAGCTGTTTCAGACTTCAAAGCCAAAGAAATAGGGCAAAGTAAAATTAGACGTGCGAAAAATATCAGCATTGAGTTTGAAGGCACTCCCGATTTACTCACACATATTGCACATCTCAAAAGCGTTAAGACATACGTTGGATTTTGTTTAGCTACTGAAGATTTAGAAAAAACAGCTAAAGAAAAACTTATAAAAAAGGGTGTCGACTATATTGTAGCCAACACCCCCAATGTATTCGGAACAGATACACGCTCAATTT
>CALLLO010000088.1 GCA_938082985.1 uncultured Candidatus Marinamargulisbacteria bacterium
TTGTTGAAGGTTTAGTGGGGAAAATTCCAGTAATTAGAGTTATTTATAAATCATCTAAGCAAATTGTAGGCGCTTTTTCTTTTAATAAAGATAAAGCTTTAATGACAGCTGTGTTGGTGGAATATCCAAGAAAAGGTGTTAAGGCGATGGGTTTTATCACGAAGCGAGACACGGCAGGATTAATGGGTAAAGATGGCGTGGATTATGGCGCTGGCCAAGTCGCTGTTTTTTTACCAACTACACCTAATCCAACATCTGGCTATTTTATATATGTTCCAAAGGAAGATATTATAGAGCTTGCGATGAGTGTAGAAGAGAGTGTCCGTGTCTTGATGTCAGCAGGCGTTTTAGGCCCAGGGCAGATACAAAAAGGAGATTTATGATTACATATGTTGTAACCGGTGGTGCCGGTTTTATTGGTGCCAATTTCATTCATTATTTATTTAAGACATATGATGATGATGTTAGAGTAATTAATATAGATTGTTTAACCTATGCTGGGAATTTACATAATTTGAAGGCGTGTGAAGCGCATCCTAACTATCGTTTTATAAAAGCGGATATCTGTGACTCTGAGACCTTACTTAAGGAACTTAAAGATGAATCGATTGATTATTTTATTAACTTTGCAGCCGAGTCACATGTAGACCGCAGTATTTTAGGTTCAGGGCCCTTTGTTCAAACAAACATTGTGGGGACTCAGCGTTTGTTAGATTTAGCCAGAACTTTGGATGTGAAACGGTATGTTCAGGTGTCTACAGATGAAGTGTATGGCGATCTTGATGAGACAGGTTTTTTTGTTGAGGATACGCCTATACAACCAAACAGCCCTTATTCAGCTTCCAAAGCAGCAGGAGATTTACTTGTAAGATCTTATTATGAAACGCATAAGATGCCGGTTGTGATTACGAGATGTTCTAATAATTATGGGCCCTACCAATTTCCTGAAAAACTCATTCCTCTTATGATTTCTAATGCTTTAGAAGGAAAGAGTCTCCCTATTTATGGAACGGGGACTAATGTGAGGGATTGGATTTATGTAGAGGATCATTGTAGAGGCGTAGACATGGCGGCTCGTAAGGGTGTTTTAGGGACTGTTTATAATTTTGGTGGGGATTCTGAACGGACGAACCTGGATGTTGTGAAATGGATATTAAAGAGTTTGGATAAACCTGAGTCTTTAATGGAGTATGTAGAAGATAGAAAAGGGCATGATTTTAGATATGCGATAGACTTTTCTAAGGCGAAAGCTGAGTTGGGTTGGAAGCCTTCTGTGGATTTTGAAACAGGTATGGAACGCACAATTGCGTGGTATTTGGATAATAGATCTTGGTGGGAGTGTATTAAGTCGGGTGACTATCAGGCTTATTATGAAAAAATGTATGGGAAAAAGGTAGGCAAATTAGATGAGTGATAACCAAGTAAGAGGCGTAATTTTAGCAGGAGGCTCAGGTACACGTTTGTTTCCTTTAACCAAAGTAACCAACAAGCATTTATTACCCGTGGGTCAAAAACCTATGATTTTTCATCCAATTGAGAAGATGGTAGACGCGGGGATTGAAGATATTATGGTTATTACGGGGACCAATCATATGGGAGACGTAGTCGGTTTGTTGGGATCTGGAAAAGACTATAACTGTCGTTTTACATATAGAGTTCAAGATGAAGCGGGTGGGATTGCTCAGGCTTTAGATTTAGCAAAAGATTTTTGTATGGGTCATAAATTTGTTGTTATTTTGGGAGACAATATTTTTGAAGAATCCCTGGTTCCTTTCATCGAAGCGTTTAAGTTACAAAACAGAGGCGCAAGATTGTTGTTAAAAGACGTTCATGATCCTGAGAGATATGGTGTGGCAACGCTAGAAGGGAAGAAGATAGTTAAGATTGTTGAGAAACCAGTTAAGCCTGAGTCTAGTATGGCAGTTACGGGGATTTATATGTTGGATACTCTTGCCTTTGAATTCATAAAGAACTGTAAGCCATCTGGAAGAGGGGAGTTAGAGATCTCGGATGTTAATGACGCGTATGTGAAAGCAGGCTTATGTGAATATGATACGTTTGAAAGCTGGTGGACGGATGCGGGGACTCATGAGTCTTTGAAGGTAGCTAATGAGTTAGTCATGGGAGCAAACCCAACGTAGACACGTTATTGGGCTTTTAATATTTAACATTTTTGTACTGTTTTTAAGTAAGTGTACAAAAGTGTTTTGTTATTTTTCTAAATATTACACGGATATACCATAAGTATACGTTTTACATTGGCACGCTTTTACAAGATCCAATAATGAATTTAATAGATTTTTAAAAGAGTCAGAAATTTTTTTAAGAGAAAAAAAAGAGAGAGGCAAATGTTATATATTGGGAGCAGGTTTCATTTTTTGAGATATAAATGAATGGGGAGGGGAATAAGGCTGGAAGGAAGGGACCCTAACTTGTATACTATCCTAATCCTTTAATTTGCGCCTGTAGCTCAGCTGGATAGAGCGTCGGACTTCGAATCCGCAGGTCGGGGGTTCAAATCCCTCCGGGCGCACCATTAACTCGTTTTATTTAAAGTTCTATTTCTTTTTGAAGTGTTTTTATCTTTTTTTGCAAAATGTTTTAAAAGTTATTCGTTCGTTTTTTTCTTTTTTATTGAAAAGTCTCCCTTAAAAAGTTTGTTTGGGGGGGCGATCTCCGGTAACATTTTACCGCTCTATTTCTAACTAACTTTAGTGCCTTTAATCCGTAGTTTAAAGTCATCTGTAGTTAACTTTTTTACAATCGCCACGTACTCAATCTCTTTACATATTTGCCTGTTTCTATACTCAATAAGTTTGAAATCTGTACATGTCCTAATTTAGGAGGCGCATATTAAATGTGTAAATACACGTCATTAAAAAGTTTAGGGTTATAGAGACGTTTTTTTTTAATAAAGGAGGGTAGCACTAGGCCTTTTTATATGAAAGATGCTTAATGACTATACGTAGTCGTGTAGGAGCTATTATATTTAAAATTTACTTCAAGAATTACGGGGAGTGGTCATCCATTCATTTATACTTAATAAATTAAAGATAGTCGCTATCCTGCAATATTAAGGCGTCCAAGAATCTTTTTCACTTTTGTACCTATGTGTAGAGATATAAACCAATATTATATTCAAGAAAAAACTTTAATGTTTGGATATATAGAACTAAGGGCATATCTATAAAAGAATTACCGAAGGAGATCTTTTATGCCTGTTTTATACATAGTCCTATGTATATTTATATCTGCGACTTTTGTCTCAGCAACACCGAATACAGATACGTTATCTATAGAAGAGATATATGAAAAAGCTTTTAAAAAGAAACTGAAAATTGAACATTTCCTTATCCCCGTAAATGTTAGTATCGACTATCGGTCAGACTCGACTGTTATGGCGTATGTTCCTTCTATGGGTGATTCTGTATCTATTCAATCAGAACCCCTATACGCCAAACTACGCGAAAATATTCCAGAAAAACATCTTAGTTTGATTGATACGCTAAAAGAATCTTCAAAAGGATCTGAGTTTTTAAGTTCAGATATACTCAAAAAACATGGATTTAGACATGAATACAATCGTGCAGAAAAACGTATTGTCGTATATCTACCTCTCCGTGTTCATGAATATCAACGGG
>CALLLO010000089.1 GCA_938082985.1 uncultured Candidatus Marinamargulisbacteria bacterium
AAAAAAGCCTTGGATATTTTAAAAAATAAAACGCAGGAACTGGTAGTCGAAGAAACTAAAAAGTTGGAGAAACCACATCATCTGAATGAGCATCATAAGCATTAACTTTTTGTTAGTCTTCATATAAAAAATTAAAGCAAGGAGAGCTATATGACTAACTTAAGCCAAAAACCGGAGTCTCTTTTACACAAAGCAATCTGGTTTTGCTTGAATCAAAGACTTATTGTGTTTATGTCTGTCGTCTTGATTATGGGGTGGGGGATGATGGTGATGCCCTTTAATTGGGAGACGGACCTACCCAGAAACCCAGTAGCCGTGGACGCCATTCCTGATATTGGAGAAAATCAACAAATCGTCTTCACGAAATGGCCAGGCCGCTCACCTCAAGATGTGGAAGACCAAATCACCTACCCACTCACCCTTGCTTTACTCGGTGTGCCCGAAGTTAAAACGGTACGGAGTTTCTCCATGTTTGGCTTTTCTAGTATCTATGTTGTCTTTAAGGAAAAAGCAGATTTTTATTGGAGTCGTACTCGGATATTAGAAAAATTAAGTTCGTTATCCGCAGGAACATTACCAGACTCTGTGAAACCTGTTTTGGGGCCAGATGCGACGGCGCTTGGGCAGATATTTTGGTATACCCTCGAAGGTCACGATGAAAATGGAAACCCTACCGGTGGTTGGGACCTCGATGAATTGAGAAGTATCCAAGATTGGCAGGTCAAATATGCTTTATTGGCGGCAGACGGGGTGAGTGAAGTGGCTTCTGTGGGGGGCTTTGTAAGTGAATATCAGATTGATATAGACCCTGATAAATTAAGCCATTATGGCGTGACTCTCGAAGAAATTATGATGGCGGTGAAAATGTCTAACCAAGACATTGGGGCCAAGACCATTGAAGTGAATCGGGTGGAGTATGTTATTCGTGGCGTTGGGACTATAAAGTCGCTAAAAGATATTGAAAATACGGTCATAAAAACAGTGAATAATATTCCGCTTTATATTAAGCAAGTGGCGAATGTTGTGAAAGGCCCTGCGCTTCGAAGAGGCGTTTTAGACAAAGGTGGCACGGAGGCTGTCGGCGGTGTTGTTGTGGCGCGGTTTGGGGCAAATCCACTTCAGGTTATCGAACAGATTAACGAGAAATTAGCTGAAATAGAGTCTGGTTTACCTGAAAAGATATTGCCTGACGGCACGGTAAGTAAGATCAAAGTTGTACCTTTTTATGACAGATCTGTTTTGATACATGAAACCTTAGGGACTTTAAGCAAAGCGCTCGCTGAAGAAATTTTAATTACAATTATCGTCGTGCTTCTTCTGATTATGAATATTCGAAGTTCATTACTCATATCGGGTATGTTGCCGCTCTCCGTTTTAATGGTGTTTATTGCGATGAAAGAGTTTGGTGTGGAGGCTAATGTAGTCGCGCTCTCAGGTATTGCTATCGCCATTGGGACGATAGTGGATATGGGTATCGTGATGACTGAAAATATTGTGAAACGATTAGAAGAAGCGGCAGATGACGCCCCACGTATGACGGTTATCTACAAAGCGGCTCTGGAAGTGGGCTCGGCGGTATTAACGGCGGTGATTACAACTATTATTAGTTTTTTACCGGTGTTTACGATGACGGGTGCTGAGGGAAAACTCTTTAAACCTCTGGCGATTACCAAGACCTTCGCCTTAGTTTCGTCTATTTTAATCGCTTTACTTGTTTTACCACCCATTGCCTATTTGTTTTTCGGCAAGATCTGGTCTGTTCCTCAGCTGTTACGTTCACCATGGCGATGGCTTAGTGCACGAACTAAAGGCATTAATTACACCTTGATTGGAATTATGGTGATACTTTTAGCCCGTAGTTGGATGCCGTTGGGTCTTGAAGTCCATATCATATTTAATACGGTTTTTGTTTTTGCCATGATGGGATCTGTCTTGGGGAGTATCGCCTATTTTCAACATATTTATCCGACTTTGTTGGCCTGGTGTCTGGCGAATAAGGGACGTTTTTTAGCCATACCGGGTACGGTTTTGCTGTGTGGCTTTTTAGTATGGGCGAATATGGGCAAAGAATTTATGCCTGCATTGGACGAAGGTTCTTTTTTGTATATGCCAACGACGATGACCCATGCCTCACTATCGGAAGCACATGACGTGATACAAAAACAGGATAGGGCTTTGGCGGCTATTCCAGAGGTCGAGTCTGTTGTGGGGAAACTGGGTCGTGCGGATACAGCTTTGGACCCTGCGCCTATTTCAATGATAGAAACCGTTATTAATTACAAGCCTGAATATGGGGTAAATGACAAAGGGGAGCGGGTGCGGAATTGGCGCGCGAATATTAAAAGTCCTGACGATATTTGGAAAGAGATACAGCAAGTGGCTCAGATACCAGGGACAACTTCTGCTCCTAAACTTCAACCTATTGAAGCGAGAATCGTCATGCTTCAAAGTGGGGTGCGTGCTCCGATGGCGATTAAAGTGAAGGGCCCAGATTTAAAAACGATTGAAGGCTTTGGGATAGACCTAGAGAAAATTTTAAAGCAGGTACCTACTATTGAATCCTCAGCCGTGTTCGCGGATAAGGTTGTGGGGAAACCTTATTATGAGATCCACGTTGATAGAGAAGCACTTTCACGTCATGGGATTATGGTTACTAAGGTTCAAGACGCTATCAGGATGGCTGTAGGTGGGATGGAGATAAGCCAAATAATTGAAGGTCGCGAGCGATATGCGGTTAGGCTCCGATATCAACGTGAACGTCGTGATAGTATCGAAGCTTTAGACACGATCCGTATAGAGTCCCCAAAAGGATATTTCGTTCCTTTGATACAGTTAGCTGAGATTAAGTATGTGAAAGGCCCGCAGGTGATTAAGAGTGAAGATACTTTTTTGACCTCATATGTGATTTTTGATAAGAAGGGTGACGTTTCTGAAATGGATGCGATTGGTCAGGCACAAAAGATGTTGGAGTCAAAAATAAGCTCAGGTGAATTAAGGGTGCCGAATGGAGTTAGTTTCGAATTTACAGGGACTTATCAAAATCTCCTTCGTTCTGAAAAAACGCTTAAGATTGTCTTGCCTTTAGCTTTGTTTTTGATCTTTATGGTTTTGTATCTTCAATTTAGCTCCATCGCGCTTACGGCTTTAGTGTTTTCGGGTATTTTGATCGCTTGGGCGGGAGGTTTCATACTGTTGTGGCTTTACGGACAGGGTTGGTTTTTAAACTTTCCGGTTGTTGGTGGATTTTTGAGAGAGCTTTTTCAGATTCATCCGATTAACCTAAGTGTCGCTGTGTGGGTTGGTTTTTTGGCCTTGTTTGGGATCGCTTCTGATGACGGCGTTATGATGGCGACTTTTTTAAGAGAGTCGTTTAAAACGAAGAAACCGGAGTCTGTTAAAGCTATTCGAGAAGCGACGATTGACGCTGGGATGAGACGTGTTCGGCCGTGTTTGATGACAACGGCGACGACGATTTTGGCTTTGTTACCGGTATTAACATCGAGTGGGAGAGGCGCCGATATTATGGTGCCTATGGCTATTCCGTCTTTTGGTGGGATGTTTGTCGCGATGATTACTTTGTTAACGGTTCCGGTTTTGTATTCTTGGATTAAGGAGAGGGAGTTATGATGAGTAAAAAATAGGTAGGCTGTTCGGGGTGCGTCAATGTTACATCTAAGAAAGCCACTGTTATCTACGATTCGGAGCAAGTATCTATATAAGAAATTGAATAGACGAAAAAATGAAGACGATAGACGCTATGAGCTTTTTTTATATCTTTAATAATAGTCTTTTAAAGACTCTAGAAAAGGCCTACTTTTTTTCTAGCATAATTTTGCAGTTTTCTAAGCTTAGACTTAGAAAACTGTAAAATTAGACTCGG
>CALLLO010000090.1 GCA_938082985.1 uncultured Candidatus Marinamargulisbacteria bacterium
AACGGGAAATAAGAAGCCTGGAACGTGTTGCCACCCAGTAATTTCACCATCTACAGGGGAAAAAATTCGATGGCAGTCATGAGGAGCTAAGTATAAAGTTATGAATTGACCCCCTTTAAAATGGCTGTTATCACAGTCAGGTATGAGTGTGTCTAGGCTGTATGGAACGCCTTTAGCCTGGATAAGTTGTCCATCATCTTTTATATCTCCAAATTCTTGTATGACAGCATCAACAGGACTGACTAGAATAGAATTGTCTAAGGGTCTTGCTCCTGATTTTAAGTCTCTTGTAAAAAAAATATCGAAGGAAGTGTAGTGTTCGAGGGGGTGTTCTGCTTCGTTTAAGTTGAGGCCAAAGCTTTTAACGAAGGTCCCTAGAATGAGATTTCTTAGAAAAGATGGGAGGTAGAGGGTTGTGAAAAAACGAGTGAGGCGGGATAAGGCGCGTGAGAAAAAGGTGTAAATCATAATGCGGATTTTAGCAGTTTTGGATCATAGTATCCACAGCTCGTCTCCATATTTTGTAAGTAGCATTGGCACTAGGAGGATTGTTAGGGGTATATTTTTTTTCAATTGTATTTAATTTAGAAAAGCTTTCTACTGTCCAAAGTCCTACTGCAATCCCCGCCATACCAGCAGCTCCGAAAGCGGTGGTTTCTGTTATCTTTGGGACGTGAACGGGAAGGTCCAAAACATCACTCTGAAATTGCATTAAAAACGCATTTTTAACGGCACCGCCATCAGCAAGAAGTGATGAGTAGGGTGATGATTTAATTTTACTCATTTCATCCATCACAGCACGTGTTTGATAGGCTAGAGATTCTAGGGTGGCTCGCACAATATCACCTTGGCTTGTTCCACGTGTTAAGCCGAGTAACAGCCCTCTCGCTTCAGGTGCCCAAAAAGGTGCTCCTAGGCCTGATAATGCAGGTATAAAATATACCCCATTATTATTATCACTTTGGGTTGCCATGCCGTCGGTTTCTGCCGCTGTAGCTATGATTTTTAGTTCATCGCGAAGCCACTGAATAGCAGCACCTCCAATAAAGACACTCCCTTCTAGGGCGTAGTAAAGTTCACCGTTTAATTTCCACGCTATGGTGCTGATTAGCGTGTCGGATTTTAAGGGGAATTTTCCAGTGGGGGTTACGATAAATAAGCCGGTTCCATATGTATTTTTGACCGTGTTCGTCTTGAGTCCGCATTGGGTAAATAACGCGGCTTGCTGGTCGCCTATAATTCCAGTAATGGGGAGTGAGATCCCTGTTGTATTTGGATCTGTATCTGCGACGTGGCCCGAGCTTTCTACTATTTTTGGGAGGAGGGTTTTGGGTATGTTGAAGAGCTTTAATAAGCTGGAGTCGTAGTCTCCTGTGTGTATATTTACAAGTAAAGTTCGAGAGGCGTTACTCGCGTCTGTGATATGGGTTTTGCCTCCCGTGAGTTTCCATATTATCCAAGAGTCTATGGTTCCAAATCGTATCTTCTTTTTATCTATTTTATCTTGAATATCAGGAACGTGTTGTATCAGCCATTCAATTTTGGTGGCGGAAAAATAAGGATCTAGAAAAAGGCCTGTTTTTTCTTTTATAGTAGGGGCGTGTTCAGAGAGAGTCTTGCATCTGTCGCTTGTGCGGCGACATTGCCAGACAATGGCTTTGTGGACGGGGTTTCCTGTCGTGATGTCCCAGAGGACTGTGGTTTCACGTTGGTTTGTGATTCCGAGTCCTTTTATTTTATGCGTATCTATTTGACGGAGTACTGCTTTTAGAACAGCGAGTGTACTGTCCCAGATTTCAGTCGCGTCGTGTTCTACCCAACCGGGCTGAGGGAAGTATTGTGTAAATTCTTTATACTCAGAAACTAAGAGCTCTCCCTTTTCATTAAAAGCGAGAGCTCTGTTACCAGTCGTGCCCAGATCTAGGGCAAGAATGATGTGTTTACTTTTTACAGGCACTCAAAAGTCCTGAGAAAGACTCTTTGTAAGCGTTAGCTAAATAAAGTTCAGCAAGAACAAGGATAATGGGTAGTAGTAATCCGTCTAGGCCTGGAGCTAAAAATATATGGAATAAAAGAATGTTTAATAAGACGGGAGCGAGAATCACTAAACCTAAAGGAAGGTAACATCCACTTAATATCATAGCCCCTGAAATAATTTCCGTCGCTTTTAGGAAGGGGAAAAAATAACCTGATTTACCAAGTGCCATCATAAAATTCATGCCTGCTTCGGGTAGAGGTGGCGTCGGTAAAAAATGGAAAAAACCATTAAGACCAAAAATCACCATGGGTAAACCTAATAAGATACGTGCGATAAGAATTTTTTTATTCTTCATTTAAAAACCTCCATATAAACTTTTAATTAAGATGAATTCAGTGTAGCACGCGTATTTTTGATATCAAAACCATGATAATATACCTGTATGTCGACACTCTGGTATCCCTATGTACAAATGAAGAAAAAAGATGACTATCCTGAGGTTGTTTCAGCAAAAGGTGTCATCTTAAACCTGAAGAGCGGAGAGTACTTAATTGATGCGACCTCTTCGTGGTGGTCTGTGATTCATGGCTATAATCATCCTCGTTTAAATAAAGCCTTGAATGAGCAGATAAAAAAGATGGCGCATGTCATGTTAGGCGGTCTGACTCATGAGCCAGCAAAGCTTTTGGCAGATGTACTTGTTGAGATCACTCCTAAGGGCTTAAATCATGTATTCTTTTCTGATAGTGGCTCTGTTGCCTGTGAAGTCGCTATAAAAATGGCGGTTCAATATTATGCGAATCAAGGGCGTCCAGAAAAAATGAGACTTGTGGCTCTTAAAAAGGGCTATCATGGGGATACTTTAGGGGTGATGAGTGTGGGTACGGATGATGAGTCAATGCATGCTGCTTTTAAGCATGTTTTACCCACTCAATTCTTTGTGACTCCGGACGATGTTAAGGAATTAGAGACTGTATTTGAACATAACCATACGGTTATTGCCGCTTTTATTGTTGAGCCACTTATGCAAGGCGCCGGTGGGTTTGTTCTGTACTCGGCAGAGTATCTACGGCAGGCAAGAGTATTGTGTGATCGATATGATATTTTGTTTATTTGCGACGAAGTGGCCACTGGGTTTGGCCGTTTGGGTAAACTTTTTGCTATAAACGAAGCGGGCGTAAGTCCAGACATTATGGTTTTGGGTAAAGGGCTAACTGCGGGATATATTGGCCACGCGGCGACCTGTGCGTCGAGTAAGGTCTTTGATGCTTTTTATGATGATGACCCTCAAAAAGCCTTTATGCATGGGCCTACTTTTATGGGGAACCCTTTGGCGTGTGCTGTAGCTTTAGAGAGTTTGGCTTTGATTAAGGATACGGGTGTTTTAGCTGCCGTCGCACATATTGAGACTCAATTAAATAAACAGTTAAAAAATATAGAATCGGATTATATAAAAGAAATTCGTATAAAGGGGGCCATGGCGTGTATTGAGGTGGATAATCGAGTGGATATGAAACGTGTACAAGATGAAGCTAAAAAACAAGGTGTGTGGTTGAGACCTTTTGGCCGTTTTATCTATACGATGCCTGCTTATATTGTGAGTGATGCCGAGATTAAAAAAATTACGGATGCAATGACCCATTGCCTATGATAATATGCTTAACATTATGAAAAAATTTACCGCGTTGACACTAAATTTACAGACTCAAGAGCATGTTTTTGGGCAAGCAGAGGCGCTTAGTATTTCTATCAAAAACAACTTGGCATTTACAAGAGGGGGCTCGTTTTTTACTTCAGCTAAAGTTATGGTATCGGAGACTGCTCATTACTTAATTGCTGCAGAGCAGCATTATATACGCCTGAGAGATTCTTATTCTATTATGTATGAAAGACGTTTTAGTTTAAGCCCAGAACAGTTTGACTATTATGTAAGTCTAATTATTAAAGAAAACAAAGACGCCGGTGTATCTGAGACGTATCAAGTTCTTATCTATTTTTTAGCTGGGAAATCAGATGTTTTAGGTGGCTATTCAAGTAGTTTGAGTGGGGATATAGCCCAGGTTATGTTTGTGTCATCACCGGTCTTGAAAAAACCGGATTGGGCCTACGAAAGAGGTGTGAACGTGATAAGTGTTCCTACTCAGAGGTTTATAGCCGATGCTAAACCTACAGTCTATATCGAGGGGATTCAAGCGCAACATGTGTTAAACAGTGTGAATACCTCTGTTTTAAGAAGTCTAGAGGATAGCGACCAAGAGGTCTCCGTTTTGCTGGAACAGGCGTGTAAAGAATATCACTGTCTTGATGATCGTCATAAAAGAGCTTTTCGCATGTCTCAAAATGATTATAGACAGTCAGAAAGGGCGAGTATTTCTTGTAATGAAGATCGCTTTTATTCTGAACTCCTGAATGAAAGTTTATTTGTATCGGGGTCAGGGCATCTGTTAGAAGGTCCAACGTATTCTCTTTTTGGACTCTCGAAAGAGGGCGCCTTGCTGTGTGTGCCTGCTAAAGGTAATCACTCAGATCCTAGAAGCGAAAATGAGGGGAAAGTATTGGTGTCGACGAGTATTTATTTACTTAAGTTCGTAGCGGAAGCGCTAGATATTCCTATCCTAAATAAAGCTATTCATCTTTCTGAGCTTTCCGAGATTGCGGGACTTTATGCGATCTCGAGTACTCGCTATAAGCTAGGTGAAGATAGGTGCTCATTTATTCCTATTAGAAGTATAGATGGGCGAGCACTCCCTGTAGATATCGAGTCAGAGACGTATACAGATTTAGCGAAAGGCTTGTTTAATTATTTGACTTAAATCGTTGCGACTAAGTCGTAGCCTTTTGCATCAATAATTGTCCCTTTGTGAACATGTCCAGGGACAAGAACTTTGTCGGATTGAATACGGATGCCACCATCTACCTCAGGTGCTTCGTATTCACTACGGCCAAAATCAGCTCTGTCGATAACGATATCGAGAGTCTGACCAATACGCGCTTTATTTCTTTGTTCAACAAGCTCGTGTTGGCGTGTCATGACTCGTTCTATCCGTTTTCTAATAACATCTGGGGCAATTTTTTCTTTGATTCGCGCCGCTCTCGTTTCTTTTTCCTCAGAATACCCAAAACAACCAATATGTGCGAAGGGGTAGTCTTCAATGAATTGGACCAAATCATCGACATCTTGTTCTGTTTCACCCGGATAACCCAAAATGAGGGTTGTACGGATCGCGATATCTGGCATCGCGTTTCGAAAATCGTTTAACACTTTTTCAAGGAATTCTCGATCGTGTCGACGGTTCATAGATTTTAACAGTGGGGTGGAGACATGTTGGATTGGCATGTCTATATAGTTACTTATGGTGGGGTATTTGGTCATGACATCTATGAGTTCTTTATTGACGCGTGACGGGAAGATATACATAGGGCGGATCCATGTGACGTCTAACTGGGCGAGCGCGTCTAGGAGAATGTGAAAGGACGGTTTGCCATAGATGTCTTCTCCCCAGGCGGTAGTGTCTTCTGCGATAAGGAGGAGTTCTTTGGCGCCTAAAGCAATTTGAATTTTTGCATCTGATACAACTTCATCTACAGTCTTGCTGACATGAGTGCCTCTAATTTTAGGAATGGTGCAAAATGAGCACCAGTTATCACAGCCTTCTGAAATTTTGAGGAAGGAGTAATGAGAAGGTGTAAGCTTTTTATATGGGGGGATTGCACTGGGTGTGAATTTTTCTTTAAATACGAGTTCCGATAATAAAGATTTTAATTGAGATTCTTCCTGAGTGGTTAACCAGATATCTACTTCAGGAAATTTCACACTAAGATCGGCTTTTTTAAACCGGCTAGGGTAGCAGCCCACAACGGCTAGGTATTTTAAATCGCCACTGTTTTTTTTGTCGATGAGGAGGCGAATGTTGGCTTCGGTTTCGTCTATCGCGGCTTTAATGAACGAGCAGGTGTTTAAGACTGTGAGAGATTCTTTGCTGCCTTCTTCGACTAATTGAAATCCGGCACCATGAAGCGCGTTTACTAATCCTTCAGAGTCTACCAATGTGCGTGCGCATCCTAGAGAAATAAAACTAAATAAGGCTGTTTTTTTTGACATTATGTGAGGACCTCCGCGCCGGTTTCTGTTACAAGTATTGTGTGCTCCCACTGAGCAGATAGGCTCCCATCTTTGGTGACAGCCGTCCAGTCATCGTCTAAAATATTACAATCATAACCACCTTCGTTAATCATGGGTTCTATTGTGAATACCATTCCTGGAACCATGATCATTTGTTTGTCGCTGCGTTTGTAATGAAAGATAAAAGGTTCTTCGTGAAAGGCATTCCCAACCCCGTGACCACCAAAGCATTCAACTACGGAATAGTTGTGTTTGTGAGCATGCTTTTCTATGGCTTCTCCTATAACATTTACGGGTTGTAGAGGTTTGACGCTTTTTATCGCGAGGTCTAAACATTCTTTCGTTACGTCGATAAGTTTTTGAGCGCTGGTCGATATTTTACCGACAGAATACATACGGCAGGAGTCTCCAAAGTAACCGTCGATGATGCAAGTAATATCTACATTAACTATGTCACCTTCTTTGAGTATAGTGTCGTCGGGGATGCCGTGGCATATGACGTCGTTGATAGACGTGCAGATGCTTTTAGGAAAACCTTTATAATGTAGAGGCGCCGGGATAGCACCTCGTTTTATTGTTTCTTCGTGTACCCATGTATTTATTTCGTTCGTTGTTATTCCAGGCTTGATAATAGTGTTGAGTTCATCGAGAAGTTGGTGAGTGAGCGTTGAGCTTTTTTTAATACCAGCGATATCTTTGTCTGTTTTAATGAGAGAAAGGGATGGGGTATCATACCCTTTCGAATGGAGGTGTTGAAGTGTGTCCATAAAATCTATGTGACATTTCTTAAGTTTTTTTTTGCTGCCGCACCAGCAATAATCGTTACGTTTTAGTTTAAGCATTGTTATTCCTGGGCTGATTATACATAATTTGAATTAAAAATAGAAATTTGATAGCCTTACTATACTATGGTGTGTGCAATATGGGGAGTTTAGGTTCATTTACTGGGCCTAATTTATATTCAAAAAGAGATTTTAGGCAAGCTTCTGCGTCTACAAATAATGACGCTAAACTTAAGCTCAAATCACAAAGTATGGATGAAAGAAACAAAGACGTCGAGTTTTTGTCAAAGCATAGTTCTAATCATGCTAATTTACTCAAGCTTGAAGAAAAGCTTGAAGAAAAGAGAACACGCTTCCTAGTCCGTATCCAACAGGCGATGGTAGACCATGCCGTTGCACTTAAGAAAAGAGGTGTAGATATAGAAACCTTTGCTCGAAATTTAGAAATTTTGGCGGAAACTCTCCTGGAAAGAAATAAAAAAATAGATGAGTTTTTTCATCAACGAAGAAAGTTTAAATCGGTACCTTTAGACGAAGATAGAGACTCTGAGCTCAACGAACAAGATATTGAATCTTAGAGAGTTTCTGGTAATCTGTTTGTATGCCTAACAAAAATTCCATATCTATAGTACTTACTGGAGGCGGTGCAAGAGGTGCATATCAGGTAGGCGCACTTAAAGCTATTTATGAAATAGCTAAAGATTTAGGGATAGAACAACCCTTTGATATTATTACAGGGAACAGCGCGGGTTCGATAAATGCTATTTACTTAGCAGCAGGGATAGATAAACCCGAAGAAACAATTAAAAAGCTTACAAAATTGTGGATTAATCTACATTCTCATAATGTTTACAAAGTAGACTGTTTTTCATTGATACTTATGGGGGGGCGTTTTTTGTTTGAGTTTTTGACGGGGAGTCTTTTTTATAGAAGAAAGACAGTATTGGGCTTGTTGGATACAAGTCCTCTTAGATCTGTGATTTCTAAGCATATAAACTTTAAAAATATTCAAAAGAATATTAAGAAAGGGTTTTTTAAAGGGATTGCGATTAGGGCTTCTAACTATTCTACGGGGAAAAGCGAAGTGTTTTTTCAAGGTGTTGAGTCTATG
>CALLLO010000091.1 GCA_938082985.1 uncultured Candidatus Marinamargulisbacteria bacterium
CCATTAATGCATAATCCAAAACAGTTCTCATCCCAAAATTTTTCACCACTTGGCAAGAATGTTACATCAAATGAGTATGTGGCCGATTGAATAGGCAGAGATATTATTTTAGCTTTCATGATGGTTAAAAACAGTGTAGTAGAAAATTTAATAAAAAACTAGTTAAACGTAAATCCCTCAAAAAGGGGGCCGGAAGGGGCCGGGGCCATGGTTTAGGGGCTACCCTGGAGAATTATGAAAAATTTCATCTTTAGACCTAAAAAACTAAAACGTTCAACTGACGATCAAGATCGGGTGAATAAAGCCTGTGAGAGTTTAGCGCTCTACCAATTTTATTTATGCCCTTTTTGTGTGAGGGTAAGGCGCCATATGTACCGGTTAAATCTAAGGGTTGAAACGCGGGATGCTAAACGAGATGAGGCGCATCGTGCGACTTTGTTAAACCAAGGGGGGCGTGTGAAAGTGCCTTGTTTGAGGATTGAAAAAGATGGGGTTGTGGAATGGTTGTACGAGTCGAACGCGATTATAGCGTATTTGGATGAGCGTTTTTCACAAGCTTTTGTCGACGTATAGGAACTTTTAAATACTGTTTACCATTGTCTTCAGCTTGAGGCAGATGACCAGCGTCTATGTTTACCTGTAGACTTTGAAGGAGGAGCTTGGGCGCTTTTAAGCTGCTGTCTCTAGAATCTCGGAATTTTATGAAATCGGCTTTGCTGGTCGTACTCGTAATGTGTGGATTACGCTCTTTTTGAAGTTTTATGGTGGATTCAAAGGCAAGGTCGCGTCCTTTAGGCAGGTAGTCGTGGCCGACATAAACTTTAGTGTTTTCGGGGAGGGCATATAGTTTTTGAATGGAGTCGAAGAGCGTGCCGGAATCTCCCCCGGGGAAGTCACAGCGCCCTGTACCGTAGTCGTGCATGAAGAGAGCGTCACCTGTGAATACGGCGTCTTCGATGAGAAAAGATGAGCAGGCGGGCGTGTGCCCAGGAGTGAACATTGTTTTGAGGGTGAGGGTTCCAGCGTTTAGAGTATCTGTCTCGTTGAGGAGGATGTCGAACTGAATTCCATTTTCGTTAAATTCTTTGAAATTGAAGACGTGCTTGAATGTTTTTTGAACAAGCGTGATGTTTTCGCCTATGCCTATTTTTGAGTGGGGGTATCGGGCTTTGAGGACTTGAGCTCCGGTAAGGTGATCGGCGTGAGCGTGAGTCTCTAATATGACATGAAGCGTGAGTGTTTCAGATTGGATAAAGGCATCGACTTTGTCCAAAGACTCTGTTGAATACGTGGAGCTTTCGGGTGTGTAATTCAGGACGGGGTCTATAACGAGTGCGTCTTTGCTTTCTGGGTCGTAGACGACATAGGTGAGGGTGAACGTTTGGGGATCAAAAAAGGCTTTGATTATCATCATATCTGCTTACAGTAACTCTTTCGCTAAGATTAAGATCCCCATTACAAGGACGAAGTAAGCGAAGCCTTTTCTTAATGTATGAGTAGGTAGGTGTGTACTGAGTTTAGCTCCTGCTAGGCTGCCTAAAATGGTGATAGCAGAGATGCTGCTTAACAAGATGGGGTCAAAAGAAACACCTTCACTCAGATCGACGGTAAAGCCAAATAACGATTTTATTGAGATAATAAACAGAGAGGTTGCGATAGCTTTTCTGAGTGAAATACCTCCGAGTAAAGTTAGTGCGGGGACTATCATAAAGCCGCCACCAGCACCAACAAAACCCGTAATAAGACCAACTGTTATCCCTTCGATGGCTATCCAAAGCGCTTGATATGGGGGTGTCTTGGAGGGGGCGTCTGTGTGTGACTCACTTTCTTTAGTTTTAAACATAAACACGGCGATGATAAGAACAAGAACGGCAAAACTAACTAAGATTATTTGATCTTTTGTAAAGAAGGATCCTGCAAGATGACTGCTATCAGGGATGGCGGGTAAGATATACTTTCTAGCCACAAAAACACCTAGTAAGGAAGGGGGTGCAAAGAGGACTCCTATTTTGTAGTCGAGTAAGCCTTGTTTGGAGTAGGCGTAAGCTGCGAGCAGGCTAGTGGCTCCGACGATGAACAGAGAGTAGCCTGTGGCTAAGCTTGCGGGGATGTCAAAAAAATAAGTAAGAATGGGAACTGTGAGAATCGAGCCTCCGCCGCCGAGTATGCCTAAGACAAGTCCCATAAAAAGAACGGATAGGGCACCGACGATGAGCATTATTTATTCCAAGGCATGAGAGTTAGGATGTCAGACATGAAGCATTTTCCACTCGCACCCGCGAAGGTTAATCCTGCACCCACGGCTATGCTTAGATATATATAATGGGGATGGGCATAGAGACTTCCTAGCGCTCCTATAAGAATGAGTGCCCCGGCTATAAGGAGCACCTGTCTCATGATTGGGAGTGTGGCTTTCCCTGACTTTTCGACGGGGTGAGACTCTGCTATCCAAGATTGGATTCCACCTTGAACGTCTACAATGTTAGTAAGGCCCTTTTTTTTAAGGAGCTGGCACGCTGCGTTGCTTCGGTTTCCAGCATGACACATGACGTATGTCGTGGTATCGGATTTAAATGAGTCTATATTTTTTTCAATATCTGAGAGGGGGATATTTTTAGACCCCGGAATGCACACACTTTTAAATTCCCCTGGAGATCGTACGTCTATAATACAGAGTGAGTCGTCTTGCGCTAGTTTTTTAGCTAATTCTGTTGTATTTATTTTCATGAGGCACCCCTTAAATATATTTAGTATACCCCATATAGTATATTAAAAAGTCGTTTACGTAAAGCACTTTTAAATATAGGATAGGGGGCATGAAAGATAAAAGCTTAGACAAATTAGTACATCGCCTAAACCGTATAGGCGGACAGATTGAAGGGATTAAGAAGCGGGTAGGTCATGGAGAAGACGACTGTGTTCAGACATTACAGCAGCTAAAAGCTGTGATTAATGGTTTGAAAAAATTTGGAGAGTCGTATGTTCATACACATATGGACGCGTGTTTGAAAGATAAGATGGCAGATAGGGATGATTTGGAAAAAAGTTTGAAAGAGGTCATTTCTAGTGCATTTTCTTTGTAAATTTACTTGGGGATGTCTCTGACGGTCATGCTGACTGGTGTGTACCTCGAGTGATAGTCTAGCTTTTATATTTTTCATTTTTTACGCTACACTAGGGCTTATGTTAAAAATTATTCGATTTATTTTAGGGTATCTTATTGTGAGTCTAAATGGTGTATTTAGACCCAAAAAACTTAGACGTTCAGTCGACGAGCAAACTCGGGTAGATAAAGACTGTGAGTCTTTGGAGCTGTATCAGTTTTACCTGTGCCCATTTTGTGTGCGTGTGAGACGTCATATGTATCGCTTGAACCTAACTATTGTGACGCGGGATGCGAAGCGAGATGAGGTGCATCGTGCGACTTTGTTGAAAGAGGGAGGGCGAGTGAAGGTGCCTTGCTTGAAGATTCAAAAAGATGGAGATGTGGAGTGGTTGTACGAGTCGAAGGCGATTAATCGTTATTTGGATCATCGCTTTTCATAATCAATCCTCAATAATAGAGGCCTGCTTCCCCGATAAGGTGTAAGAACACGACTGTTTTTAAATAAAAGGAGTAGATTATTGCTTTTTCAATGAGATGTCTGTTTGCAAGTTCTCCAGTACGTGCAGAAAATTCAGTATTATATCAAAAGAACTGAGGAATGAGATGGAGCCTGCTGCATTGTTATTTATTTCTTTGGACCCTGAGGATCGTGCGAAATCCGAATATCGTCGTGTTGCAACTCTTGTAGGCTTTGATTGTACGGAATACGTAGTGCCATTACCCTCTTTAGCCGCTGAGCCCTGTAGTTTTACGCATAAAAGAGACGCATGCGTAAGCGTTCTTTTAAGTACTGAACAAAAGAAAAGGAGGCTAAGAACTGAGATAGACATGCGCTTTAATGATATAGAAAAGGTAAATGACGACATAGTCCATTTAAAAGCAAAACTTGTTAAAAAAAGATGTTTTGTTGACACTTTCGAAAAAGACATGGGTACAGGCGAATATTCTGTCTATTATTTAGCAGGAGAACGTGCGATAAGCAGATATGGTGTTTTCTCTTTAGAGGAAGAAATTGCGGACGAAAAAGCTTCCTTTCAAAAGATTAAGGATGTCCTTTTACAACGAATAGGGCAATTTGGATATTTAAGAAGTTGGGATACTAATGGGGGTATGAAAACTCCAGAATTTGTTAAAGAGGCGGAAGATCGACTTGAGACAATAGTTGAAGCATAAAGAGTATCGGAGATAGATTTCCTTAGTTGAATACTCCCGGTACATTTCCCCTAAATGGCCTCTATAAAGTTTCTGTCAGAATATAGTGGCCACTATCATTTAAAATATACTGTTTTTTTTCATTTTTGGCATTTTTTTTAACTTTTTTGTCTTTTTTTGGTTGAATTCTTTTGATTTTAAGGGTCCAATCTGAACCCCATCTATACAAATGTGAATGTTGGACTGGGTTCGAAAAATCGCCGTAATGTCTGCATGATAGTACTATTTCAGGCGGTTTAGGTAAGGGTTTTGTTAGGGGGCTTTGTATTTTCATTGCTATCATGTGAGATGATTATAGTTGAAACTATATCAGTACGTCAAATCAGACATCAAACGGTAGGAGCTATTGTCAAAAAATAGAGATTGCTCTACCCTCAAATTATGAAAGACTTAACTCAATTACATATTCTGCAAGGGATTCGACGTATTATTCGCGCTATTGATATATATTCTAAAAAACTAAAAGCAGAATATGACATGACCGCGGTTCAAATATTATGCTTACAGACTATAAAAGATACAGGGGCGGTTACCTTAGCGGGATTAGCAAAACTTATGTATGTGAGTTCGAGTACCCTAGTCGGAGTTGTGGATCGGCTCGAAGGGAAAGGCTTTATAAAACGGGAACGGAGTAGAGAAGATCGTCGCTATACCTTTATTTACTTAACGGATGATGGCCGAAAAAAATTAGATGAAGTGCCTCCTGCTCTTCATGATACCTTGTCTAAAGGACTCGATAAAATGGATCGAGAAGGTAAGGCTGAATTGGTGAATGCCTTAGACAAAGTTGTGTGTTTAATTGAAGCTGGGGATGTAGACGCTTCTCCCATTTTAGAGACAGGGAAGCTGGCTTAATACGGCTCCGTTTTCGGTAAAAAATTATAAATAAATAGAGTAGTTTCTACGATAAGGTCGACGTTATAGAATCTAGAATGTTCAAATTACCTGAGATTTTTGACGTATAAAAGCTTATTTTTTATTTATAAACCCTTTGTTTATGTATTTTAGTTGATTCCTATCAGTTGAAGTAATGAGTTTAAAAAAGTTAGATTTTGGGTATAAAGAGATTTATGCATACAAACAGAAACCAAGGTAACAAAATACAACCTAAACCGATGGGGAAAGGCGTAACTCGACCACCTGATACAAAATCTGCTTTAAAGTTAAATATTAATCCATTGCGCGATGATGGAGGTGTCAAAGAAGCAGCTGCTTTTGATGAGCATATGAAATTAGGACTTAGGATAGAGGGCATAGCTGTCGATCCGAGTCCAACTTATGAAAAGCTGATGAAAACAACAGTTAGCACAAAGCATGGCGTGATCAAAACGATTAGAGAAATAGATGTAAAGAAAGTGGCTCGTGAGATTAGAACTAAAAACACGTTTAATTTTGAATCTTTTACAGAAATAACGAAGGCGAATAGGTTCTTTCCTCGACCGTCTAAATATAAAGAAGTGGATGTATCTGTAGAAACCGTTTTAAATCAAATAGATAATATGGGGTATGTTTTAGACTTGGATTTTAAAGCTGCTTATTTACAACAATTAAGGAATAATGCTTGGGATATATCAGGAAATGCAGAAGGCGCTTCTTTCCAAGAAAAGAAGGAGCTAGAACGTTTAAAAAAACATGTGGATACTCTTGGTGTTAAATCTCCGTTAGAAAAAAGTATTCATTTTGCTAGGACCTTTGATAAAAAACTAGCGCCAAATTTTGAAGAAGCTAAGAAACTCTTAGATGCTTTAATTATCAGTGATTCTACTAGTCAAAAAATGAAGGAAAAGTTTACGGAAGCAAAGCAAGCGTTAACGGCTAAATTTGCGAGCGTAAAGAGTATTTATGATCTCATTATAGACGTACCAGATATAAGAGATAAACCTTCAAATGGCTCGAGAATTAATGCCTCGGAAATTTCATTAGATGATATTTTGGAGTTACCAGATCTAGCTTTTTCTGTAATTTCTGTCGGGGATCGGAAAGGTGAGATAGAGTTTACAGATAAAGAAGGAAAGCGTACACCATTAAAGGATGTATTAGATAATACAAATTATTCGTTAACAATGTCTACATATGATAATGATAAACAAATAGTGGAAGATCGTAAACGTAAAGTGTTAAGGTGCTCGTCAAATCCTTTAGTTGAAACTGATCGTCGTCCAAAGGCAGAATCATTTGCTATTAGAGCGTATTCGAACAGAGGGGATCAGTCTATGAACTGGCTTTTAAGGGATAAATTATCGATTGGCAGACATGATTTTTCAAGGTTTAAAAGCATGTCGCCTGAACATTTAAATCAAAAAGTTAAAGCTACACTGAGGTTGATTCAATCTGCCTCTGCCGCTCTCTCAAGTATAGCCCCTTCGCCCTTCGACGTTACACGAGTATCTAAATTAAGTGAAGTTGATATAGATAAGTATCGTGAAAAGATGAGGGGGCAAGAGTCCTTAACTGAAGATGCCTTCACGAGTACAACCTTAAGTGAGGACAAAGTGTTAAATATTGATTCAAATGTAGTTTTTCAAATATCTCATCATTCTGGTGTATTTATAGGTGATATGTCTGAGTTTGATCATGAGGAAGAAGTTCTGTTTAAACCTAGAACACAATTTAACATTTTAGCTGTTGAAGAGACGGCTGTGGTAAAGGGCAAAAAGCAGTATATAATAGTAATGATAGAGAATTAATCGAAGAGGGTAGGGATAAATGACTTATAAAGTAATTTCAATTTCAGAACAAAGTAGAAACTCAGATGAAGATGATAAAAAAACAGATGAAAAAGAGCTTGTAAAAAGATTATTGGAACGTGGTGAAAAAATTCAAAACTCTGGTAGAAAAGGTACGAAGACTGATCTGCTAAGCCGTTTTGGAGTTAAACTCGGGCTAGGTAAAAGTAAACCTTCAACTAAATAATAGACATAAATACGAGTATGATTAAATTGAATAGGTACCTACCGCCCGGCACCTATTCGACATTAGTTCGCTTTGTTGAAAATTCCTCTTAGTAGGCAGCTCATTAATAACCGTGTGTTTAACTTTCCCAAAATAGATGAATACTTTATTTATGTATTAAACATATAAGTATAGGGGAATAGACAATGGGATACTTTAAAAAATTAAGAACCGTAGCAGGGCTGCTCTGTTTGGTCGTAGCATTACAGGCATGTGCAGCAGTCACAACAACGTCGACAAGTTCGACAGGCACAACAGTGGAAGATACGACATCTATTGAGAGCCAACTCTCAGGAACAGTCTTAATCCCCGCCACAATATTAAGTGCCGGGCTACATATCGCATCGGAGATTTCGGAGTCTCCATTAACAGGCGCTACAGTTGCCGCTTATAACCCCGTCACAGGTGAACGTATAAGCGAAATACCAAGCACAAGTACAGACTCAGATGGTCGCTATACCTTAGATCTATCTTCTTATAAGACATTACATCGAGTAACACCACTACCCACCCTTTTGAAATACGAGTAGAAGGTGTCAGATACTGTACGGTTACAAACCATCATTACAGACCCCGTCGCGACTAGTACAGTGGATATTGATACCAGCTCAACTATCAAAGCGAATGTTATTAAAAACACGGTTTTTTCAGAAAGAAAGGTGCTGGGGCAAAGGTACTGGCTCTGCGGACTGATAATGGTGATAGCCAGCCTATATTCCCTAATTCCCTTTAGAAAAATAAAAAACGTTTAAAGAAGATGTCTTTACACTATGCTCCGGTACCTTTGCCCCGGCACCTAAATAAACGTAAACGTAAACTATAGCAGAGCGGATAGGGACAAGGTTTTCCCTTAGGTAAAAGCAAAGTGTTGAGCAGTTCCGGGAGGAGTTTAACTGGAGCGGGATACCAGAGTCGAACTGGCGACCCTTTGCTTGGCAAGCAAATGCTCTACCACTGAGCTAATCCCGCTCGCGAGGAAGTATAATAGTAAAAAATGCGTATAAATACAAGTGAAAGAGAGTAAAGCAACTCAGGAATTCGAAGGTTCAAAAATGGACAGGTTTAGTGATATTCCGAAGCGAGGGATATCGTAGATATCCGAACGGAGAAATATAGCTAAAGATGGGTATTTTGGGAGCTTCGCCGAACTGGATCGACTTTGCTTGGCTGGCAAATGCTCTACCACTGAGCTAATCCCGCTCGCGAGGAAGTGTAATAGTCAAAAATGCGTATAAATACAAGTCAGATCCCTTTGCCTAATATGAAAATAATAGATGTTATTTTTATTAGCGCCCCTCTACCCATCGGAGATGGGATGAGGTTTTTTTCTTTGAATTTCTAGCTTACTTCTCCTCACTATTTATAGCCCTGTATAGAGATAGACTATAGAGATTTAAAACTTAGGTTTTTTGCTTTTATTCTGGGAGATATTGAGGTCGTTGGGTTGTTCTTTCGTTTGATTTGGGCGTATAGCTTTTACAAATTTTGCTTCGAGGGAAACAGAAAGAACCCCAAACGATGGTAAAACTGGGTCCATCTCGTCTTCACTATCGGTATCGTCAAAGCCACGTGGATGAGTGGGTCTCGGGGTAGGTTCCTCTGCTCTTGTTGGCGGCCTAACCTCTGCGGGTAATGTAAAAGAAAAGGGGACTGGGTGGGAGCTGCTCGGTCTTTGAGCTTTAGGTCTTATTGGGCTGGATTCAGGACTAGAGTCCGAGTCGTTATCGGGTATATGTCTAAAGCCTGAAAAAGAGAGTATAGGATTACGAGGGGGGCCAAAAGCATGGGGCCTAGGTGTCGTGTATTCGCTTGGTGATGGCGTAACTTCTGCGGCTTTACCCCTTGTGTCTGAAGTAGTTTTTGGCAGGGGTCTTCTAGGAGATAATTTGAAGGCTGCTTGTGAAGATTTAAGATTCATATTTTGTTCCTTTTAAATTAGTATATACGTAATTATCTGTACATAAAGGAAAAAAATTTCATTTAATTTAAAAAATTTTTATTTACATCCGTTTTTAATGAAGTGTCGCCTCCGCGGCGACACTTTGAAAAAATGGGGTGTAATACTCATATGCTTATCCCACTAACCCCAGAACTAGAAGCCCTCATAAGCGCCTTAAGTTCAAGTCTCCAAGTAGGAAAAAATCGTGCACTTAGAGTTATTGAACAAGAAAAAAGGAGTACTTTTTGGGATATTGGATCTACTATTATTCAGCATATTATAGAACATAAAAAACGAAGCGGTTATGGTAGTTACTTGTTCACAACACTCGCTCAATATTTACACATGAATAAGGCCGATCTTTACAGAGGTGTTCAGTTCTTTGAGCGCTACCCCGACGGAATTGAGACATCACCTGTTTTAGCTTGGAAAACGCTAAAATCTCTCATCACCATTCCAGATCTTAAAACACGGAGTCTCTATATTGATAAAGTTGTTAGCGAAAAATTGAGCAGTAAAGACCTTTAAAAGCAGCTCAAAGCAGATAAAGCCAAGAGATTAGAAAAAATCCTAGCATTGATTTTGGGTTTAGAGGGTACGCCAACCCTTCGGACCTTTTTACATCAAGAGTTGTCGGACAATGGCTTGGGTATTCTTTATTAGAGCGAGGGGTCTTTTTTTTACGATAAAATTATTTAATTCGTTAAAATAATTAAAAAAAACATAAATTTTCACGATAATGTTTACAAGTTAATGAAAAGGCGGGTATAAAAAGGCTATGACAAGAGAATCAAAAATAGAAACAAATCTTCAATCGCTTAGAAAGCGATACTTAATTGCTGCTAAGCATAAAGAATCACTGATCCAACTCCTAAACGAAATAGAAGTTGCCGAACAAGTCTACAACTCTAACGCTATAGAAAACAGTACCTTAAGCTTAGAAGAGACTAAAACAATACTCCTCCAAATAGACCTTGATAGATATATTACGGAACGTGAGTTGTTCGAAGCAAAAAATTTAGCACGTGTCGTGTCCTATATTGATAAGAAGTCGAAAGAAAATACTTTAGAATGTGAGAGTATTCTTTTTCTACATAAGATGCTTTTGTCTAATATCAGAGACGATATAGCGGGTCGTTTTAGAAAAGACAATGAGTATGTTTGAGTAGGTAACCACATAGCCCCTCCTCCAAAAGAAGTCCTGTCTCGGCTCGAAGAGATGTTCCTTAATTACGAAGTGGCAAAGGCTACCCATATAGTTAAGAGAATCGCAAAATTACACGTAGATTTTGAATACACTCATCCTTTTGTAGATGGGAACGGACGTATTGGGCGAGTGATCAATAACTATCTACTGATTCGAGAGGGAGATATTCCCACTATCAGATGTCATACAAGGACTTGAAATCCGCCTTCTCGATCACATCATGTTCATTCCGAACTTGACTCTTCAGAGCACCTTCACATTTAAGTTCAAATTTATGTGTGCTGGGTTCATAAGACATAATGGTGGCTAGCGTCCTATTTACTTTTTTTCGTGCCGATTTATCACTGTTAATATGCACATGAGTACTTGTGTGCATAGCGCTAGATTGTAGGTGAAGATTACCGAAAATAGGTAGAGGGCTGACTTTTTCTGTAGGCGGACTCGCTTGTACAGACTGTCTGTGGAGCTGTTCAAGAAATTCAACCATTTTTAAGGGGGCAGCATCTAGAGTGGGCGAAGAATAGTAGGGGCTAATCGCCATATAATTGACCTGACGATTTCTGTAGCTATCAATGTAGTGCGATAAAGATTCGAAGTTAAGTAGAAGGTTGTTGGAATATAAAGAGCGGGTGTACAAATACTTGGAGTCTATTTTTATAAGGGAGTCCGGACTGTCTTTTTCTGAGACTACGTAAAGATTTTTTTTGGGGTCATAGCCTTTTACATATACTGTTTTATCGTGTAAATGTGGGTGGGAGCTGCGAACGATAAGTGCTTCATCCATACTAAAAATATCGTTATTGTCTTGTCCGCAGAATAATACTAAGCCATCAAGCGTAGTGCCTCTATAGTTTGGGAGTGAAGAAAATTGAGTGAGTGTATATAGGAGGGATGCAAAACGTTTTGTGCCGCTCAGAGACATGAGGGTGTCGAGTTTGATTTTGACATGAGGGTCTATCTCTTTTTTGATAGGCTGAAATGGGATAGGGCTAGAGGGAGGTCTAAATCCAGTAATGGGAGTAGTTAAGGGGCTCATTGTTTTATGTCCTATATGTAAAGGGTTTATGGTCTAGTTTAGCAGGGTACTAAATAGCGGCTAAAAATAAAAGGGACTAGACATAAGAATTAAGTCACTCTTTTTTCCAA
>CALLLO010000092.1 GCA_938082985.1 uncultured Candidatus Marinamargulisbacteria bacterium
TGACTGGTACTTTGACCGAGTGGAACCTGTAACGGATACTGCTGGAATTGCGTTAACGACACGTTCCTTTGATACTTTTTTTAATGGTTTTGGTTCTATATTTATTACAATCGCTGTCTTTTTCTTCGCTTTTTCTACCCTTATTACTTGGGCTTATTATGGTGAAGTAAGCATGTATTCTTTATTTAAAAGCAAGCGGGCCGTTTTGATTTACAAATGGGTATATGCCCTACTCATTTTAATTGGGGCTACGCAGTCTTTGGACGTAGTGATAAATTTCTCGGACGCTATGATTGGTCTTTTGGTTATACCTAATACGATTGCTTTGCTTATGCTGCATCCGAAGGTTTGGGAATGGACGAAGGAATATTTTGCTAAGTTAAAAGCTGGAGAGCTGAAGGTTTATAAGTAAGTTTGCTATAATGAGCTCATATCCCTTTTTTGGAGGCTAATATGAGCTCAACTATAGAAAGTTTACAGTCAGAAGAACGTTTTTTTTCTGCCCCTTCTCAGTTTACTAATTCAGCATATATTCAAGACGCTTCTTTTTATAGTAAGGCGTCTACAGATAGATTAAAGTTTTGGGCTGATCGAGCCTCAGAACTTAAATGGTCTAAAAAATGGAACACAGTTCTAACCTGGGAGCGACCTTTCGCTTCCTGGTTTGAAGGTGGCGAGCTTAACGCGAGTGTGAACTGTCTAGATGTTCATATGGAGACACACAGAAAGCACAAGGCTGCGATTATTTGGGAAGGCGAAAATGGTGAGGTTCGGACGTATACGTATACACAGCTGCATCGTGAAGTTTGTAAGTTTGCGTACCAGCTAAAACATACGTTTAAAGTGTCTAAAGGTGATCGTGTAACGCTGTATATGCCTATGATTCCTGAGTTGGCGATTGCTGTTTTGGCTTGTGCCAGAATTGGGGCGGTTCATAGTGTGGTGTTTGGAGGCTTTTCAGCAAAGTCTTTAAAAGACAGACTCCTGGATTCTGAATCTAAGGTTTTGATTACGGCTGACGGGGGCTTTCGTCGTGGTTCAAGCATTCTTCTCAAAGATATTGTTGACGAAGCTTTGGCTCAACGAGATACCCTCGTTCAGAGCGTTATTGTTGTTAAGCATACTCAAAACGACATTGGGTGGATACAGGGTCGAGACGCAGACTATGCCACGATTATGGCGAATTCTAAACAGCAAACAGAGGCTGAAGCCATGCAGAGTGAAGATATTTTGTTTATTTTATATACATCCGGAACGACAGGAAAGCCTAAAGGGATTATTCATACGACGGGTGGTTATATGACACATGCGAAGTATTCGGCCAAGGCTGTGTTCGATTTGAAAGATGAGGATGTCTATTTTTGTACAGCGGATATTGGCTGGATTACGGGGCATACGTATTTGGTGTATGGACCTTTGTCTAACGGTGCGACGTGCTTGATGTATGAAGGCGCACCTGATTATCCGAATAAGGACAGGTTTTGGGAACTTGTAGAGAAACACCAAGTGAGCATCTTATATACGGCGCCTACGGCGATACGTGCCTTTATGAAATGGGGCGACGCGTATCCTAAGGCTCATGATCTTAGTTCTCTGCGTTTATTAGGGACTGTAGGTGAACCTATTAACCCTGAAGCTTGGATGTGGTATTACGAACATATTGGAGGCAAAAGGTGTCCGATTGTCGATACGTGGTGGCAAACGGAGACAGGTGGAATTATGATTTCTAATCTTGTTGGGATTCAGGACATGAAACCTGGATCGGCGGGACTTCCTCTTCCTGGGATTTCAGCTCAGGTCTTGGACGATACCGGTGACGTTGTGACTGAAGGTGGCGGGCTCTTGTCGATTACGGAGCCTTGGCCATCTATGTTGAGAGGTGTATGGGGAGATCCTCAGCGTTTTGAGGATGTATATTGGAGCGAGTTTTCGACCTACTTTGCAGGTGACGGCGCTACCGTAGATAAAGATGGCTATTTTAAGATATTAGGACGAGTAGACGACGTGTTGAACGTAGCTGGGCATCGGATTGGGACTATGGAAGTGGAGAGTGCTTTGGTGGCTTACTCAGATGTTGCGGAGGCCGCGGTTGTCGGTGTGGTAGATGAGATTAAGGGACAGGCTATTGTTGCTTATGTGATCTTGAAGGAAGGTATTGAGAAAACTGACAGCCTAAAAACAAGGTTGTTTTCGCACGTGTCTGTCGAAATAGGAGCGATTGCTCGACCTAAGCTCATTGTCTTTACAGCCGATCTACCAAAGACGAGAAGTGGGAAGATTATGCGTCGTATTTTGAAGGCTATTGCGAATGGCGAGCCTGTTGGAGATACAACGACATTGGCTAATCCTGGGATTGTTGAGGTTTTAGTTGGGACTTAAATAAGATTCAAAAGATTTTTACACATATATGTAGCTTTAATATTACTTTCTGTAGCCATCTTCATATCTGTTTCACCTGTAAGTGTTAGCACAGTAGTAAGCGCGTTGCCCTGCCCTAGAGCAATGTCTGTATAAAGCCGGTCGCCTATAAAGACGATATCCTCCAATCCACAATTATGTTTCTTTAAAATTGGATCTAATATTTTGGGATTGGGTTTTCCAAAGATGGCGTCAGGTGTTCTACCTGTGGTTTGTTTGAACATCGTGATCCATGTGCCGACATCTGGGAGAGGACCGTGTTCTGTGGGACACACAAGGTCTGGGTGAGTCGCGAAGTATGGGATCTCGGTACGAAGGAGTTTTGTTACAGATTCTATTTTATTGTAGGTGAGGCTGGTGTCATAGGTGAGTAAGATGGCTTGAGGATTGGACTTGGTGTGGGTGAATCCGAATGATTCTATCCAGGCTATGACACTGTCCGTTCCTAGTATATAGAGAGACCTGAGTTGTCTTTCATTGAGCGCTTGGATACTGCTATGCGTTGAGATAAGGATGTTTTTCTGGGTGAATGGGAGCTTTAAGTTTTTATATTTTTTATGGTATTCTTCTGGGGTTTTAGAGGAGTTGTTCGTACAAATATAGGTAGAAATCCTCGCTTGTTTAGTTACAGCTAGAAAGTTTAAGCTTCCTGCTATAAGAGTTTCTCCTAAATAAAGCGTTCCATCCCCGTCGAAGACTATGGCTTTTTTATTTTTTAATAGATGGTGCATATCACTACAATACCTTCTTTTTAGTGTAGTTAAACCCTTTTTTTGATATATTTTAGGAATGTCTTTTTTATCGTCCATTTTTACGAGGTTTGAAGCCCCCTTTTATTCTTTGTTTCTTATTTTGAAACAATCCTTTATTTATATCTCATATCCACGTTTAATTGTTTTTGATTTTTTATTATTTTTGTATAGGTTACTACGTTTCACACCAAGGCTCTTTATTCAGGAAGCAGAAGACCTTACTTATGGAGAGGTTTCTTATGCTGCATTAAAGCAACTTCTGGATACCTATGCACTTAATGCTACCTCTTTTATGGACTGTGGGTCTGGGTTGGGAAAGGGGCTTGGTTTTGTGTCTGCATATAGAGGTATTGACTGTATAGGTCTGGAAATTAATCCAGGGTATAACAGGTTTTTTAGAAAGGTATGTTCCTTTATGCGATTCTCTGGTGTTACCGTTTTGGACTTCGATTTGAGAGATGGTGAATATCCAAGTTCAGATGTTGTCTTGCTTTTGGGGACGTGTTTTGACGAGTTTACGATTGCTAAGATTTCAGAATCTTTAGTCGCCCAGTCACCTGGCGTTGTGTTTTCTGTTAGTCAGACTTTGGACTTGCCTGGATATACACTGATCGCTAAAAAAAGGCTTCCTTTTTCTTGGTGGTACGCTTGGGTGTTTGTGTATAAAAAGTAAGGTTTTG
Source organism: uncultured Candidatus Marinamargulisbacteria bacterium (assembly GCA_938082985.1). GTDB lineage: Bacteria > Margulisbacteria > Marinamargulisbacteria > CALLLO01 > CALLLO01. The sequence continues at coordinate 3,851 of CALLLO010000092.1, forward strand.
AATTTAGGGCCGCCTCTAAACTCTGTGGGCACCTTAATTTATATATGACTCACTTTTGCCCACATGATACACTTTTGTCATGCTACAACATCTTCGCATCCAAAACTTTGCTATAATCGCAGATTGCGACATTGACTTTAAATCTGAGATGACAACCTTAACCGGGGAAACGGGTGCGGGGAAATCGATTATTATCGATGCAATCTCTCTGCTCATGGGTAAGTCTGCGTCTGAAGATTGGATTCGAACTGGCTGTGACGAAGCGGAACTAGAAGCAATTTTCGACGTAGAAGCTAAACATATATCCCCTACTCTTTCTGAGTATATAGGTGACGATTTTCAACTCATCGTTCATCGCCGACTTTCTCGCTCCAAAGCCAGTATCTGTCGCTTGAACGGCCATGCCCTCCCTTTGAAAATCCTCAAACATTGTTTAAAAGATCTTATTTCAATAGTGGGCCAGCACGAACATATGAGCTTGGCAGATCCTGACTACCAGCTTGTCTTACTAGACGCCTTTGGTTTTGACGATATGAAAGATGATATAGCTAAATATAGCGAAGTATGGCAGCGATATTCTAGGCTCAAGTCTATGATGTCTAAGAAAAACAGGAGTCAGTCAGATATTCGACAAAGAATTGAGTTTTTGAGCTTCCAGGTCGCAGATATTGAGACTTATAGCTTTGTGGAAGGGGAAGAAGAGTCTTTGAGCTCTCAGCGTAAGTCGGTTAAAGATAAGGCTAAGCTGGAAGGAAGTTTGGATGCGTTAAATGGATGCGTTTCTACGATTCTGGAATCTTTGGGTGAGGCTAGAAAACATAGCGGAGATTTATCTATTCTTGATTCTCAGTTTAACGATTGGGAGAGTATGTTTGAAAACCTCGATATCGAACTCGCTGAAAAAGAAAGAGACTTACAGAGTAAACGCCAAGAAGTAGCCGCTTTGTGTGCGCTTAGTATCGATGACGTGGAATCTCGCCTCGATGACATGTTTAAAGCCAAGCAGAAGTTTTCCGTGCAATCTATTCATGAGTTACTGGTTCTTCTGGAGTCTCATTCTAAAGAAATTAGGGAACTCAAAGCCTTGGTGTGTGAAGATGCTGATTTGGGCGAACAGTTTAATATGCTTAAAAAAGAGCTAATTGAAAGGTCTAAACAGGTGCATGTCTCTCGCTGTCGCTTAGCTAAAACCCTATCTCTGAGTATAAAACAAAAACTTCTCGGACTTCATTTTCAATATGTCGATTTTAAAATTAATGTTGTCTTTGACGAAGCGGCCCTGTGTGAGTCAGGTGCGGATACTGTAGGTTTTCAAGTATCTACAAATAAAGGGGAACCCCTAAAAGCCATAAGCGCGGTAGCTTCAGGGGGAGAGTTATCTCGGATTTTATTAGCTGTGCGAGTCGTTTTTTCTGACGTAAAATCTACCCCAACTATGATCTTTGACGAAGTCGATACAGGTATCGGGGGCCTAACGGCGAACACGGTTGGCGAATATCTCAGAGATATCTCTAAGCGTAGCCAAGTTTTGTGTATTACCCATTTACCTCAGGTGGCTAAAGTAGCGGCTCACCAGCTTTATGTAGAAAAGAACATGGACGACACTCGAACGTCTACAATCGTTCGATATTTATCTGATTCTGAGAGGGCTGTTGAGTTAAAACGGATGCTTGGTGGCGAGGCTGTATTGAGTTCTTTCGCTTAGAAGTGAGGTACTTGACAGTGTTTGCTATAATACATCCTTATAATTTTTTTATTGGAGGAGTCGGCTTATGTGTGGGATTGTTGGATATATAGGGGATAGAGATATAAGTTCCGTTCTTTTAGTAGGATTGGAACGATTAAGCTACAGAGGTTACGATTCTTCAGGAATCGCTATTTTGTCTAAAAATGAGCTTAGTTATTGGAAACGTGCCGGTAAGTTGCACGTCCTCGAAGATGCGCTTAAGCAACTCAATGTGCAAGGAACTGTTGGTGTAGGACACACTCGTTGGGCGACTCACGGGGTTCCAGATGAAGCGAATGCCCATCCTCAAGTAAGTAGGGCCAAGAAAATCGCCATCGTACATAACGGTATTATCGAAAACTTTGGCGCTTTAAAAAGAGAGCTTATATCAGAAGGCTTTATTTTTAGATCTCAAACGGATACGGAAGTTATTCTGAGACTTATTGAAAAATATTTAGATGGCGATTTAGAGTCCGCTGTAAAACAAGCACTCAGTCACCTAGTCGGAACATACGGGATAGCCGTAATTGCGGAGTCTAATCCGGATAGAATTATTGTGGCTAGAAAAGGTAGTCCCTTGATTATTGGTGTTGGTAAAGATGAGAATTTTATATCTTCGGATCTCGGTGCCATTATTTCCCATACCAAAGATATGATTTTCTTAGAAGATGACGAGATTGCGGTTGTGACCAAAGATGCGGTTGAGGTTAAGAGCTTAGACGGAGAGCTTATTGAAAAAGAGATTCAGACGATTAAATGGGACCCTCAAGTAGCTGAAAAGTCTGGCTATGAGCATTTTATGTTGAAAGAGATTTATGAACAGCCTGGGGTTATTCGTAATATTTTTTCTAAATATGTGAAAGATGGAAAAGTAAACTTTTCGAATATAGATACAGATAAAATCGATTTATCTAAAATAAATCGTTTTATTATTCAAGCGTGTGGCACAAGTTGGCATTCTGCTTTGGTAGCCAGATATTGGCTCGAGCAATCGGCTCGGATTTTAACTGAAGTCGATTTTTCATCTGAGTTTAGATACA
>CALLLO010000093.1 GCA_938082985.1 uncultured Candidatus Marinamargulisbacteria bacterium
CCACTTTTCTTTCTTAGATGGTATCCAACTAATGAGCATCGCTAAAGTCTGAAAAAAAGTGTACGACGATATATGTTGTTTTTTTAATGTATGTTTTGGATAGTGTCTAGGATGCTGGTCTGTTAAGAATTCAATAATCCATGTGTTTTTTTCTCCCAAAACATCTAGTAGCGTGTCAAAACTTTTATCTACATAAAGACCGTTTAATTCTTTTTTCAAACATGCATCTGTAGCGATAACATACTGCCAGTCACGTCTAAACAAACAGTGTAGTCCATATCCCAAATACCGTAATTTCCTAAATTTTGAGCTGGAATGAATAGTCGAAAAAGATTGCGCCTTGGCAACGTGAAAAGAATGAATAACTTGGCGAAGATAAGGCCAAAATGAAAGACCCCCAACCCTAACATCATTTAGATCTTCATTGTCTTCTATGCGATGGAGTACCCCCTTCATGATTGTTTTTGTGCAAGCCTCTCAGCTATTATCCAGTCATCCTCACTATCAAGTTCAACCAAGGTTGATTCTGGCATTTCAAAAAGCACAGCAGGTGTCTTAATTCTATTTTTTGTAGCCATAACTCCCTCTACAGATTGAATATACAAGGCTCCATTTTCTATAAGAAGCCCATCAAAATCCTGCCTTCTAGGTCTGTTAAAAGGATCATAATTGAGAGGCCTTCCATCCCTCCCCCATATAAAACGCTTTGATTCTACAACAGAAATAACAGAGCTTTCTTTGTTTTTTTCCCAAAGTGTAAGGGCTCCATTAATGTCTTCTGATCTTGTGAGCGGAGATGTTGCCTGCATTAATACAAAGGCATCTTCCTTTCTTATTTTTTCTTGTTTTAAAAACTCTAACATCACAGACTCTGTACTTGCTGTATCTGAAGAATTTTTAGATGATCGTCTAAAAATTGTCACTTTTGATAAGTGAGCGGATTCAACAATCTCATTTATTTCTTCAGAATCTGATGCCAAAATTATTCTATCCACTTTTTTCGCATTTTGAGCCGCAAATAAAGACCATAAGACCAAGGGTTTTCCATTAAAAGGTTTAATGTTTTTCTTGTTGATTCCTTTACTACCTATGCGTACAGGTATAAACACTAGATTGCTCATAAATATCCTCGGCTATTTTAAGATTTTTATATTATACTACAAAGATATGTGTGGATTCATCGTAAAAATAAGAAAAGACAAGAAGGATATAGACTCAACGGCTTTTTCTTGTCACCTAGAAAGTATCCGTCATAGAGGTCCAGATGCGCAAAATAGTATAGTTGACTCACATGTTGCTTTGGGGCATACCCGATTAAGTATTCTAGATGTTAGCCAAGCGGCTAACCAACCCTTTCAAAATAAAGCCAAAACGTGCACGCTCGTCTACAATGGTGAAGTTTATAATTATCTTGATATAAAAAAAAACCTTCCTCCATATGATTACACGAGTCACTCTGATACAGAAGTTTTGTTGCACGCCTATCTTACACACGGGAAAGACGCTTTAAATTTACTGGATGGCATGTTTGCCTTTGCTGTATATGACACAGCCAAACATCAGATTTTTGCGGCACGTGATCGATTAGGGATTAAACCTTTATATATAGCGGAAGATAGTCAGGCTATTTATTTAGCCAGTGAAATCAAAACAATTCTTGCGCATGGATTTCAAGCCAAGCGTAACCCTATAGCTATAATGGACTGGGTTCAATCAGGCTACTTTGATGCTGAGCATCTGTTATTTGAGAACATACAGATGATAGATCCTGGACACTATGTCGAGATATCTACAGACTCCTTTACGATTAAAAAGACCGCCTACTACAGTCTAATCGAACAGCTTAAATCTCCGGCTATTCTAAACGAATCCGCCGCCATTTCAAGTACACAGAAACATCTCGACCAGTCGATTAAAGCCCGACTGATAAGCGATGTTCCTGTTGGAACATTTTGTAGCGGTGGCCTAGATAGTAGCCTCGTAACCGCCATGGCGAAAAAACATCACAGTGCACTTATAGCCTTTAATGTGAGTCATCCCAATCAGGGGGAGTATGATGAACATCACTATGCAAAAAAAGTTGCACAACATGTAGATATCCCTCTTCAGACTTTACGATTTACACCTCAACACTTTCAAGAAAACTTAGTGGATACTATTTACTATAACGACCTACCTCTAAGTCAGGTAAATACAGTTTCTCTTCGTTTACTAAGTGAAAAAGCTCGGCAGTGTGGCATTAAAGTTATGCTAACGGGTGAGGGAGCGGATGAAGTTTTTGGAGGGTACTTAGGGTTCTTTAAACCTTACGTAATTCAATCTATCTTAGAAAAATACCCAATGGGACGTCTGTTATTTAAAGCCTTACAATCTTTTCAACAAAAACTTATGGCGCCACCACTAGATATGACTCCGCTGCCTAGCCCTATCGACGCTCTAACTCACCATGGATTAAGAAATAATGCGCTTCTGAATGAGGTAACTCCGATCTTCTTAAAGCTTTTTTCATCTCTGGATACAAAACTAGCCGCTGAACTTTATCGAGAAATATTTACCTATATGCAGCCGATATTGCATCGTAGTGATCGAGCTACGATGGCCGCTTCTATAGAAGCTCGCATTCCCTTTTTGTCGCACCCCCTTGTTGAAGAGTCCTTAAGACTAGCGCCTTCCCTTAAAGTTAAAACTAGACTGACAGGCTTTGATACAAAGTATGTACTTAAAAAAGTCGCAGAAAATTATCTTCCAAAAGATATTATTTACAGAAAAAAAGTTGGTTTTCACACTCCCTTTAATTATACCTTTACACAGTGGCCAAAACCTTGGATAAAAGATAGCTTTATCGCTGAAACATTTGATCTCAACAGCGTCACACTCTATGCGTGGCTACATGCGCTTAGTCAAGCACGCGACGAACACTATATAAAACTACTTAGTCTTGAAATTTGGGGGCAGCTTTTTATTCAAAAACGTAACCGTTCCCAGATTAATACCGACTGGTTATCCAGCTAATAAGCCCTTCTCCTTCAATGTTTCTTGTAGTTCCGGAGGCATCTCTGTATACCCTAAATCTTTGCGCTTTTTCATAAAACAATCAGTTAATCTAGAAAAATGGCAATACCCCTCACCTTCTTAACTACTCCCATGCTATTCTCTCTTCTATATGACACACGCACGACTTACCATTGTTTCTCAACTTTTTTACCCTGAACTTATTTCTACGGGGCAAACACTTACTGAACTTGCCGAATCTCTCCATGATTTGGGCGTTGATATAGATGTTTTATGTGGTCCAATAACACTCACTAAAAATCGTCAGAACACCCCTAACCCTATGTTACATAAAGGAATTAAAATAAAACGTATTTGGGGAACACGGTTTCCAAAATTATCTTTTTTAGGCAAACTTATTAATCACCTTACATTTTCATTTTCTCTTTTTTTTCATTTACTTTTTCGTTCATCCAAAACACCTATTCTGGTTGTAACGAACCCTCCTTTTATTGGTGGCATAGTGAGTCTTATACGTATCCTCAGAGGGACCCCGTTTATCTATGTTGTTTTTGATATGTATCCACACACAGCTATTTCTCTTGGGGTTCTGTCTCCCAAAAATCCTATTAGCTGGATATGGAAGAAACTAAACCAATCAATCTACTCTCAAGCTAGCTGTATTGTTTCTATTGGTCGGTGTATGGACACCTTACTTAAAAAGGAGATTGCAGACAAACATCATCACAAAATCAAGCACATTCATGTTTGGGGAGATGATCGCCAAATTCGCAAAAAAATTGATACGACACCCTGTAACCCTTATATACAAAAATGGGGACTATCTGGAAAATTTGTCGTCAGCTACTCAGGTAACATGGGGCGTTTTCACGATATGATGAGTATTGTTAAAGCTGCAGAACGGCTAAAAGATAACCATAAAATTGTTTTTTTATTCGTAGGAAATGGCTACTCCAAAAAAAGTCTTATGGATTATGCAGAAAAACAATCACTTACAAACTGTCACTTTCATGATTATGTAGATCGGTCACAACTAGGATTAGCCTTAAGTGTCGCGCATCTCAGCATCGTCTCATTACTTCCACAACAAGTAGGCTTATCCGTCCCCTCTAAAACCTATGGGCTTCTTGCTGCAAAAGTACCCGTTATCGCGATGATGCCTCCACAATCAGAAATTGCACAGATGATAGAAGAATCTTCCTGTGGGTATCGTATCGATCCAGGCGATGTAGAGGCACTTTCTTTTATTATTTCTCAGGGGCCCTCTCATGTAGATCAACTTAGAAAGTTAGGCGAAAACGGCTACGCTGCAGTCTCTCAGAGCTTTAGTCTATCCCAAGCAGCAAAGGCTTATTACACCGAAATTTTATCCTTAAATAATTAGCTCAAAAAATTAAACCTGCATAAGCGGCGCAATCGTACTATACTTGTGGGATTCATATAGATTTTTAGGAGGGCATTGTGTCAAGGGATCGTAAAATATTAGTAACCGGCGCCGGAGGATTTATCGGCCACCATTTAGTAAAATATTTAAAAGAAAAAGGATATTGGGTTAGAGGCGTAGATGTCGTTAAGCCTGAGTATGCGACAAGTCTTGCTGATGATTTTCAGATTTTGGACTTAAGACGTTGGGAAAATTGTATAAAAGCTGCTGAAGGAATGAATCAAGTCTATAACCTAGCTGCCAATATGGGTGGTATTGGCTTTATTGAATCGCACAAAGCTGAGATCGTATACGACAATACCCTTATTAACTTTCATATGATAGAAGCGGCTAAACAAGCTAATGTTGATAAATACTTATATACCTCCTCCGCCTGTATCTACCCTGGATACAAACAAAACACGCCTGATATCGCACCGCTAAAAGAAGAAGACGCCTACCCTGCTGATGCAGAAGATGGTTATGGTTGGGAAAAACTTTACACGGAAAGGTTATGTCGACACTATATGGAAGACTATGGACTTAAAACATACTCAGTACGCTTTCATAATATATTTGGCCCCTTAGGTACGTATGATGGAGGCAGAGAAAAATCACCTGCTGCTATGTGCCGAAAAATTGCTTTGGCAAAATGTACTGACAGTATAGAAGTATGGGGAGATGGAAAACAAACACGCTCATATTGTTATATTGATGATTGTGTAGAAGGAATTTATAGATTAATGCAATCCTCTCATCATGACCCTATTAATCTTGGCCAAGATAGAATGATCACCGTAAATGAGTTAGTTGAAATGGTATCAGGCATTGCTAATAAGACGATCACTAAGGACTATGACAACACAAAGCCGCAAGGAGTTAGAGGTAGAAACAGTAACAATGATTTATTAAGAAAAGTATTAAATTGGGAGCCTAAAGTTTCCTTAGAAGACGGATTAAAAATTACCTACGAATGGATCTTTAATGAACTTCAAAAAGAAGG
>CALLLO010000094.1 GCA_938082985.1 uncultured Candidatus Marinamargulisbacteria bacterium
CCAGAACGTATGGGGCTAGGACCCGTATATGCCACACATAAAGTGTTTGAAAAATCAGGCTTAAGCATGGACGATATCGATCTTGTAGAAATGAACGAAGCGTTTTCTGCCCAGATCATAGCTAACTTAAGAGCCTTTGAATCAGCTGAATTTTCTAAGACCTTTTTAGGCCGCGACAAGGCCATTGGCGCCATCGATCCCGCTAAGCTTAACGTTAATGGCGGTGCGATTGCCCTTGGGCATCCCGTTGGGACGACGGGCACTCGTTTAATTATAACGCTACTAAAAGAGCTTAAACGACAATCAAAAATTAGAGGACTCGCGACACTCTGTATTGGTGGTGGCCAAGGTGGGTCCTTCATTGTGGAGACAGAATAATGACAGATTCCTTAAATTATCATAAACAAGCCAATGGTGTTGGGATCCTCACCTTTGATCAACAAGGTGAACGTGTAAATACCTTGTCCTCAGCTACAATGACCGAGCTATCCACCCATCTCAGTGTTTTAGAAAAAGATACAGATCTCAAAGTTCTCGTTATTAAAAGTGCCAAGCCAGGTATTTTTATTGTTGGAGCGGATATCACAGAGTTTAAATCTATAAAAACAGAAGAGGAGAGTCGTCGTGTTGTAGAGAAAGGACAAGGGGTGTTCATGCGTATCCAAAACCTTCCTTTTCCAACAATCACGGCGATTCAAGGTGTGTGTTTAGGCGGGGGGCTAGAATTAGCTCTATCATGTGATTTTAGAATTGTATCAGATTCTGAGCGGGTAATGCTGGGTTTGCCGGAAGTTAATTTGGGGATTATTCCAGGTTGGGGTGGTACTCAACGTTTACCTCGCCTGATTGGCTTTAGAAAAGGTTTAGAGTTTATATTGTCGGGTAAACCTGTGCCAGGACAAAAAGCGGCTAAACTTGGATTGGCCGATATCTGCGTATCTGATGCTTTTTTTGATAGTCGTTTAAACGAGTTTATTGGTCGAGTGGTCAAGGAAGATGAGTGCATACGACTCAAGGCACGCCAAAAACGAAGGTCTTTTATCGACGCTACGTCTTTAGGTCGATTGTTAATCGCCATGCTTGCAAAAAAAACAGTAATGAAAAAAACACGAGGGGCCTATCCAGCACCTTTGGCTGCGATCAAAGCTGTGAGATCAGGGTTTAGTCGACGGATAGAAGACGGCTTAGAAAAAGAAGCGCTTTGTTTTACGCCACTTCCTTTAACGGATGTGTCACGACATCTTGTACGGTTGTTTTTTATTCAAGAAAATTTACGTAAGGATTCAGGCGTAATAGACCCTGATATACAGTCCAAATCAGTTGGGGAAACAAGTGTCCTTGGTGCTGGACTTATGGGTGGAGGTATTGCGTGGCTTCTCAGTTATAAAGGCTACAGTGTTCGGCTCAAAGATGTGGCGTGGCCAGCACTAGCTAAAGGGATCCAATCCGCACGAAACATATACGGCCAGTTACTCAAAAAACGTCGTATAAAAGAACATCAGTCATCACTGGGTATGCATCGTATCTCTTGTTCAACAGGTTTTGAAGGGTTTAAAAAAATGGACCTTGTCATTGAAGCGATTGTTGAGAATATGGATATTAAAAAACAGGTCTTCCAATCTCTAGAATCCAATGTGCATGTAGATACCATTATCGCGACAAACACGTCGTCTCTATCCGTTACTGAGATGGCTACAGTGTTAACACGTCCCCAAAATTTTGTAGGGATGCATTTTTTCAGTCCGGTTAATCGTATGCCCCTCGTCGAGATCATTCCAGGAGAAAAGACCTCAGATACGACTATCGCTACTATAGTCGCCATGACTAAACGTCTAAAGAAAACAGCTATTGTTGTCAAAGATTGTCCAGGGTTTTTGGTTAACCGTATATTGATTCCTTATGTCAACGAAGCCGTTTTTTGCTTGCAAGATGGTGCTAAAATTGATCGTATCGACGCGCTTATGGAAAAGTTTGGCATGCCTTTAGGTCCCTTATCTCTGGCTGACGAAGTCGGTCTTGATGTGGGCTACAAAGTAGCTAAAGTTCTACATGAAGGATACGGAGATAGAATGCAAGTTGCACCTTTGTTCGACTCTATTTATAAAAATAAAGAACTTAGAGGTAAAAAATCTGGGCTTGGATTTTATGAGCATGAACACGCCAAAAAAAAGGTTAACCCTATGATAGGAGCTATTATTAAAATGGACGGCGGCTACAGTCCTAGACGACTTGATGATGCCGATATTGTGGATAGATTAATTTTAATTATGGTTAACGAAGCAGCTAAATGTTTAGAAGAGTCTGTAGTAGGGAAAGTTGAATACTTAGACATGGCTATGCTTTTAGGTGCAGGGTTTCCTCCTTTTAGAGGGGGCTTGTGTGCGTATGTAGATTATATAGGTGTAGAGACAATCGTCCTTCGCCTAAAAGGCTTATCAGATCTCTATGGAAGTAGATTTAAACCCGCTGACTTATTGGTTACTATGGCAGAAGAAGGTATACGCTTTTACGCGTAGAAAGGAAGATAAATATGATAGATACATTGTTTGAATTAGGTTTAGATCAGTTTTGGGGTGTTTTACTCTCTCCGTCTGCGAGTCTGCTTTGGTTAGCTTTAGGTTTAGTGGCCGTTTTGTTTAGTTATTTTGGCGCCTATTTTTATATGTGGTCGTTGCTTGTCCTTGTGTGTTTGTGTGGGGTGGCGGCCCCTTCTGTAATGTGGATGGTCTCACTGATTATCTTAGGCATTTTTAATGTCCCTTTTCTCCGCCAACATCTTGTTAGCTTTCCCATTATGTCTCTCATGAATGCCCTCAAATTCTTACCTAAAATTTCAGTGACTGAACGTACGGCTATCGAAGCGGGTACAGTTTGGATGGATGCTGAATTGTTTTCAGGAAACCCTGATTTAGTTCGTTTAAGTGATCAAGCTTATCCAGATCTGAGTGAAGAAGAAAGAGCATTTATCAATGGTCCTGTTGATTATGTCTGTCGTCTTGTTAATGATTGGAATGTTCATCAACGACGTGATTTTTCAAAAGAAGTATGGGATTATCTGAAAAAAGAAAAGTTTTTTGGCATGATTATTCCTAAAGAATACGGAGGCTTAGGGTTATCCCCTTCCGCTAACAGTGCTGTTATCGCTAAGCTAAGTTCACGTTCGTCTCCGCTAGGAATCACCGTTATGGTGCCAAACTCTTTAGGTCCCGCCGAGCTTCTCATTCATTATGGAACGAAACAACAAAAAGATTATTATTTACCCCGACTTGCAATAGGAAAAGATCTTCCTTGTTTTGCACTCACAGAACCTCAAGCAGGCTCAGACGCCGGTTCTATGACATCTAGCGGGACTGTTTTTGAAAAAAATGGAGAAACATGGGTACGTCTTAATTGGAAAAAACGCTATATTACTCTCGCCTCTATATCCACCGTTTTAGGTATGGCTTTTAAACTGAGAGATCCAGAGAATATATTAGGGAAAGGCGTGAATGTAGGGATTACATGTGCATTAATTCCGGCCAAAACCCCAGGAGTAGTTATCGGTCAGAGACATGATCCAATGGGAGTTCCTTTCTTCAATTGTCCAACAGAAGGTCACGATGTTGAGATACCCTTAGCCTCCATTATTGGCGGCATAGACGGTGTCGGAAAAGGGTGGAAGATGCTTATGGAATGCTTGTCAGCTGGACGAGGTATTTCTTTACCTGCTAATGCTACAGGTGGAACTCAATTAGTGGCGCGTGCTGCGGGTGCTTATTCTGTTATTCGTAAACAGTTTGGAATTTCGATTGGTAAATTTGAAGGAATTGAAGAACCTTTAGCTCGTATTGCGGGTAACGCTTATATGTTAGAAGCGGGTAGGCGTTATACTAACGGAGGTCTCGATGGTGGGGCCAAGCCAGCCGTTGTGTCTGCCATGATTAAATATTTATATACAGACTTATTCAGAGAATCGATTAACGATGGGATGGATATTTTAGGGGGAGCAGGTATCTCAATGGGTCCGCGTAATTTATTTGCAAACCCGTATAAAGCAACGCCTATCGCTATCACCGTAGAAGGGGCTAATATTTTAACGCGTACACTTATTGTTTTTGGCCAAGGGGCCATTCGTTGTCATCCTTATGTTTTAGAAGAAGTAGAAGCTATTGAGGCCGGGTCATCAAAACGTTTTGACCGTGCTTTTTGGAAGCATGTTAAACATGTCATCCGTAATCTATTTAGACTTATAGTGTTAGGGTTCACAAGAGGTCGTTTAGTTAAAACCCCAGTGGATAACGAGACGTCTCGTTATTATCAAAAATTATCATGGGTCTCGTCTCATTTTGCTTTTTTTGCAGATGTTGCTTTAGCTACACTAGGGGGGAATTTGAAGAGAAAAGAAAAGCTCACTGGGAGATTCGCAGACATTATGTCGTGGATGTATATGCTTACAGCAATCCTCCGTCGCTACGAAGCAGACGGGTGTAAAAAAGAAGATCTTATTTTTGTACACTGGACTTGCCAGTATGCTTTTGCCAAGATCCAAGAGTCCTTCGAAGGTCTTTTCTCTAATATGGGGAAACTCTACGCACCCATTCGCTTTCTTACTCGTCTAAATGCCTTCGGCTCCATGCCGTCAGATGAACTTGGAGGGAAAATCGCACATGCGATTCAAGTGCCAGGAGAGCAACGTGATCGCATTACTCCGTGTGTTTTCATTCCTCAAAACCCAGACGAAGCTCTGGGTCGTCTAGAACGTGCGTTTAAAGCCGTTTCGGAGACTGCTCCTATTTCAAAACGACTATTGAAAGCGATTAAAAAAGGCGTATTGTCTAAGGGCCGACCCGATATGCTTTTGAAGCATGCTGTAGAGGCTGGTGTGATAACAGCGGCTGAATCTGAAAGGTTGTTAAGCGCTGAAAAATATCGCCGAGACGCTATCCAAGTAGATGATTTTTCTCAAGAAGACTTTATTCGTCGTGCCTTGCACCTTCCGTCTGCAGTGAAAAAGTAGTGGTGATTCGGGTGGGGTTCGAACCCACGACCACCTGATTAAAAGTCAGGTGCTCTACCAGCTGAGCTACCGAATCGTATAATTTATTTCGAAATGATATCAAAACTAGGAGCACCTGTCTATTAAATGTTTTCTATCCTTTTAGCTTAATCTCATGTAGGATACCTATACTTAAATATATATACGGTACAAGAGGGACGGATGAAGATAAAATTACATACGCAAATATTTTTGGGTATTGTGCTTGGTTTATTTTGTGGCATTTTACTAAGAGAAAACGCCGTTATTTTTCAGCCCATTGGCGATGTATTTATTCGTCTTTTACGTATGGTTGTTATCCCTATTATTTTTTCTTCGCTTGTTGTGGGTGTTCTTAATTTAGGAAATGTACAGAGTTTAGGTCGTCTAGGAGCTAAGACTTTTATTTATTATTTAACAACAACTTTGGCGGCAGTTTTTATTGGGTTAATGGTTGTTAATGTTATTCATCCAGGATGGGAAGCAGACCTTCAAGTAACGTCAGCTATTTTACCTGAAAATATGCAAGATAAAACCTTGTTTTTATCTGATGTTTTGATGAATATTGTTCCAGAAAATATTTTTAAAGCTATGGTGGAAGGACAAACGTTGGGATTGATTTTCTTTTCAATTGTTTTTGGTTGTGCCTTACTTGCAATCGGAAAGAAAGCAGAAGCGATGGCGAAAATGGTGGAAAGTCTGAACGATGTTGTTTTAAGAATTACAGATTGGATTATGTTGTTAGCTCCCGTTGGGGTTTTTGCTTTAATGGCCTCTCTCGTGGGTAAGATTGGTTTGTCAGCATTTAAACCTCTCGCTCTTTATATGGCGACAGTCATCATTGCTTTGCTTATTCATGCTTTGTTTACATTATCCGGAATTCTAGTTTTTGTAGGTAAGTATTCTCCCATCACCTTTGTTAAACGTATTTTTCCTGCTCTCGCTACAGCCTTTTCTACAGATAGTAGTATAGCGACTCTTCCTGTAACCATGGAATGTTTAGAAAAAAACGTTGGCGTGTCCAAAAAAATAACCGGTTTTGTAGCGCCATTAGGGGCTACCATAAACATGGATGGCACGGCACTTTACGAAGCTGTTGCAGTTATGTTTATTGCCCAAGTCTATGGCATAGATATGACGCTTACTCAACAAATTATTATCGCACTAACAGCCACGCTAGCTTCAATCGGAGCGGCGGGTATTCCTAGTGCGGGCTTAATTACATTAGTGGTTGTCTTAAAATCAGTAGGTCTTCCATTAGAAGGGATCGGCTTACTCCTAGCGGTGGACCGCATATTAGATATGTGTAGGACGACAGTAAATGTAATGGGCGATGCCGTCGGGGCCTTGGTTGTTTCTCGTCTAGAAGGTGAAAGACCTTTGCAGATGAATAAGGAGAAAGCATGAAAAACAAAAAACAGACAATTCTATTAATTTTATTATGTATGGTGATATCTTTCGCATTAGTGGGCTGTGGTGCCGCTGTTTTTGGAGAAGAAGATGCTCTTGAAGAGGCTTCTGCAGCTGTTGTGATTTCATCTGGTTTAACAGAAATAGATGAATTAGACGCTATTATCAGTGGAGGTTCTTCAGATTCTAAAAAGAAATCGGCTAAAAAAAGACGCGCGAAGGTCCAATCAGACATGGCCTCTGCTTATTTAGAGACGCACAATGTTTCAACTGTCGATATTATTTTAGATATTGGTGATTTGGCTCCAGGCGGTAGGAATACCCAAGATGATAACTTGTTTGAGGCCTTAGATCTTGGCGAGGCTATAAGCACAAGCTCTTTAGTGGAGTCTTTAGATATGTACAATTCTGTTTCTGTAAACGCATTGCCTGAAGAAGATCAAGACTCTTTTGAATTAAGAAAAGGTATCGCAAATACGATGATGGTTGTCGAGATTGTGGAGTCTATTTATGATATTGAAGGTGAGAGCTTTGTTGATGATGGAACAAGTTCCAAAGATAATTTAAATAAGTTGATTAACCCGAATGGATTATCGTCATTAACTGAGTATGCGGGCAATGCCGTAAGCGGTTTTGAAAATTCAGGTTCTTTTGAAGGTGACGATTTGGATGCCATATCGGACCTTAATGCTATAGCGGTTGAATTAGAGACGCTAAATGGTGCCGTACAAGCTGGCGATGATGATGTTTTTATTGATGGTAACACCTATACTTTAAGTGGAGGTAGTGACGAAATTGATCGTGAAATTGGTCGTGCCCTAGAAGATATTTTTGGTGGAGGAGAATAGGATGAAAACAATGATGAAACTTACATTGCCTCTTTTTGTTTTATTTTTATCTCCTGCTCTTTTTGCTAATTCTTCTACAGAGACTTTTGAGCTTAAAGGTATCCGCCAGCAAGCTATGGGTGGCGTACGCGTGATTACTACTGGTGGCGCAGCTGCTTTGTTGAGTAATCCCGCAAATCTAGCTTATTCTAGGTTCAAAATTACACTCCCTCGTATTAGTGCAGATCTTAATCAAGATACATTAGATAGAAACAGTGAACTTGAAGATTTAATGGATGAAACATTAAATGATGATGAACGAAAAGCATTATTATTGGATTTAGCGCCAATGGAGATCGCCTTTAAACAACGTATATCTCCAGGGTTATCTTTTGCTACAAAAGGGTTTGCTGCCGGATTATTTGTTGAAAGTTCTATTTTTGCTACATTAGATCAATCAAGTGACGATGTAGAACTTAGTTTAGAAGGATACACGGATGTTGTTCCTGCTCTAGGGTTTGCACAGGAAGTAACGCTTTTTAATACACCAACAGCGTTAGGGATTTCGGCTAAGTTTGTCTCAAGATATCGTATTTATGACACATCGACGGGTGACAATGAATTCACCGCAGATCTTAACGATCTTCTTCGCATTTTAGGGAATCAAGACAATAAGAAAAAAATGAAAACGGTAGATCTTAAAGGTGTTGGGTTTGATTTAGGTTTCTTAAGACCACTTAATTCTAGTCGCTTAGGTCAAGGTCGTTGGGGTGTTACGGTTCAAAATATTGGAGCGACGCTGTCTGGAACTAAAAGCCGGATTGATTCTGATAACGTAGAGACGGAGGAAGATTACGAAGAAGAATTAATGCTTACCTCTACTTTTGGTATCGGTTTTGAAAATAGATATCTTCGTCGTTCCTTAGGGGCTTTACTAGGGACGACTCGCTACGCTTTAGATTACACCTTTATTACAGAAGAAGAAGATTTTCGTAAGAAGTTAAATCTGGGTATTGAACAAGACCTCTTCGGTAAGTTCCTTAAACTTCGTGGTGGTATCAGTGATGGCTATGTGAGTGGCGGCGTTGGCTTAGATATTTATATCTTTAAGCTCCCTATTATTCATGTCAATTATGCCAATTACACTGAAGAAATGGGTGAGAAAACGGGTGAGATTCCTATTCAATACCAAGCCATAGAAGTAGGGATTCTTTTTTAGACAGGTATGCCCATATCTCAGTATGAAAACCGCTTAAGGGCGCTTGTATCTCCGTCTCGTTTTGAACATGTGTGTCGTGTGGCCCAGATGTCTAGGCGTTTGGCGGTTCACCACAGCCAAGACGAAGATAAGGCTTTTTTGGCGGGGCTTCTTCATGACAGCGCCAAACAACAAAGCCCTGCAAGTATGGCCCAACTAGGCTTTTCTCATTCGGATTGTCGTCAGGATGACTATGATGCTTTTCCAAAGGTGTGGCATGCTCTCGTTTCCCCCCAGTTTTGTGCCTCTCTTTTTGAGATTACAGATAAAGATATTCACTCTGCTATGGCTTGTCACACGACAGGCAGGGCTAAGATGTCTCCCTTAGATCAACTTGTTTTTCTTGCAGACTATGTTGAGTTGGGACGTCCATACGCCAATTGTGCAGTAATCCGGGAACTCGCTTTTTCCAATCTAGACGAAGCGTGTTATGCCTTGTCCTCGACAACCCTGCACTCCCTCATCGCACGATCCTTAGCTATTCATCCAGACAGCTTGGCCTGTTACAACTATTATGTTTCCAGAACTACTCCTGCCCGAGTAAAAGAGATTTTTAATGCGATCCAAATGGCGTAAACGTAGCGGTATTGTCGCCAGTGTTCTTGGTGTTTATTTCGTTTCGTTTTTTTTTATTGGGTATATTCTAAGCCATATAGCCGTGCTTGATATTTTTTTAAGCATGATGCCATCTGATCGTTTGAAAGGTGTGAATATACTTGCCATAGGGGTCGATGACACCACGTATGTAAAACGATCAGATGCCATAATTATTTTTCATTTAGATCCAGGCTTAAATCGCATCGGTGTTTTTTCTGTTCCACGTGACACACGTGTTCAAGCAGATGGATTGGGGTATACAAAAATTAATCATACGTATGCACACGGCGGGGTAGGGCTTTTACGGGAAACGGTATCTGATTTTATAGGGGTTCCAATTGACTATTATATGAAACTAAATTTACAGGGATTTTCAAGCATTGTCGATACTTTAGGAGGTGTTGAAGTCACTATTCAAAAGGATTTGAACTACACGGATCAAGCGGCTGGATTATATATTCAGTTAAATAAAGGTAAGCAGAGACTTAACGGTGATCAAGCGATGCAATATCTCCGATTTAGGCAAGATTCAGAAGGTGACATTGGGAGGATACGGCGTCAGCAATATTTTATGCAGCAGATAGCCAAGCAGATGACTCGCCCAAGTACCATTTTAACCATCCCTTCTCTTATATCGGATATAGGAGATATTATAGACACGGATCTAAGTTTTTCTGAACTGATGGGTTTAGTTCTTCAGTTTAAAAAGGCGTATCTAAATGGCGTAATTACCAAAGGAACCGTTCCAGGCGGGATTGCTTTAATAAATGGAGCGAGTTATTGGAAAGCGGATATTCCTAAGATGGATGAAAAAGTATCTGAAG
>CALLLO010000095.1 GCA_938082985.1 uncultured Candidatus Marinamargulisbacteria bacterium
AATGTCTTTTCAATTTGGATAGCAATTTCTCGAGTAGGACATAGGATGAGGGCTTGGTCTATCTCATTGTTATAAAACTTATGAATCATCGGCAATAAAAACGAAAGCGTTTTTCCGGAACCTGTTTCTGAGGAACAGAAAATATTTTTCCCACTTATAGCAACGGGGATCGATTTCTCTTGAACCTCTGTCGCGTTGATAAATTTATTTTTAGTGAGCTTTTCTACAAGTTTTTCGTGAAGACATAGCTCTGAGAAAGGTTTTCCTGTTGGTTTTTCTGGTTCTTTGGGAGTCTGTTTTAATGTATCTTTCTTAATTAACGTTTTTCGTTCAGCCGGCCTTGGTTTTTTATGTTCCCATTCGCGTTTTTTTTTCGGCTCGCCTGAATCAAATTTTCTTCGTTTAGGCTTTGTGTCTCGTGTACCTTGAGGTGTAGCTTTAGGGTTGTGTTTTGATGGTGGCTTTGATGTGGGGTGTGTTTGTTTTTTCTCTTCTATCTGTGTCTTTGCTGTAAATAGTGTCTTGATCTTTTTTAAGAATGTCATAATAAGTAGTTACCGTCCTGTAGAGGCATTGTAGATGCTTTTAGTAGAAAAACATAGGGCTTCGGGGGCCTCAGCCATCGACATCTTATTTCTATTCGAGATCTACTTTATTTTACAAGAAGATAAGTTAGACCAAAGAAGTAAAGTCCCTGAGGCTCTCGAATGGCCGAGGCACCTTAATTACGAAACAACTCCCATCACCCTCAACACTTGTTACAGACACCGTCCCATTATGCGCCTGAGCAATATGCTTCACGATAGCTAAACCGAGGCCCGTACCTCCCAGGTCTCTACTTCTTGCTTTATCTACTCTATAAAAACGTTCAAAGAGATGCCCAATATGTTTAGCAGAAATACCACAGCCAGAATCGGACACAGACATACACGTCTCGGTATCTGTCTGCGCAAGCTCAATGGTTACATCACTTTGGGCCTCACTATGCTTCAGCGCGTTTTCAATTAAGTTGATGAGAGCTTGCTCCATTAAAGAAAAGTTTATCTCGGCCTTAACAGGCTCTTTTAACTCAAAACGTAGAGCCACCCCCTTTTCATCCGCTCTTTTCTGACACGCGCTTATCGCCTTTAGCACTACCTCCCCAACGTTCTCCTCACCTAAGTCAATAGAGGACTGCGCCTCTCCTTGCTCGATCCTGGATAATGTCAACAAATCGTCAATAATATCGTCGATCCGATTTGCATGTGTGCCTATAATACTTAAAAACTCGTCCCGTTCGGTCTTGTCTTCCGCGGCACCTCTGGAGAGTGTCTCTAGAAAACCTTTAATTAAGGTGACAGGTGTTTTGAGTTCGTGAGACACATTGCCCACGAAGTTTTTTCGCATTTGTTCTTTCTCATTCGCCTGCATCTCAATCGTCCTCATTCGATCTTTGAGCTGACTAGCCATATTGTTGAGTGCCACGGCTAATGTTCTAAACTCTCTTATCTGAGGAAGGTTTAATCTAAAATCAAAATCTCCTTCAGAAAACTTATCCGCCCCGTCTGTTAAATCCTGAATCGGACGGGTTATTTTTCTGGATACAAAAAAGCCAATAAGTGCCGAAAATAAACAAATCAAAAGACCTTCTGTAACGAGTGTTTTCTTTAATTTCCCAAGCGTAACATCGAGCTCGTTTATAGGAATAGAACTTCGAATAACGCCAATGATACGAGATTCCGCCCAAATAGGTTTTGAAATATAGAGCATAGTTGTTTCTAATGTCTGACTTTCTCGAATAGATATCCCCCAGCCTCCGTTTAGCGCGTCTTGCATCTCAGGACGGTTAAGATGATTGTCCATATTGTCGGGGTTTTCGTCTGAGTCCGCCAAAACAAAGCCCGTAATATCTACTAAGGTAAAGCGTGTCCCAATCTCTTTTCCTTGGGCCACAAACATATCGTTAATCTCGGAAATATTCTTTTTATAGAGAGGCGCGAGTACCTGTTTTTCCATTAAGGTGGTTCGCGCTCTTAAATCACGTGTAGTTTGGTTTAGGTAAAAAGATTTGAAAGAATGCGACGCATAAAAAAACATTAAAACGAGACTGACTAAGATCACAAGAAGGTACGATGGGTAGAGCTGCCAAACAAGTCGTTTTTCTTTCATGTTTTCGCTTTAAACTTATACCCGACCCCTCGAACAGTTTGAATAATTGAGGCAGATTCACCTAATTTTTTTCGAATAGACACTAACAAAACATCGACCAAACGTTCCGTAACAAAGTAGGCTTCCCCTTTCATGAAATCTATAAGCTGGAGCCTCGAAAAAACACGACCGGGTTGGAGGGCCAGACAACAGAGGAGGTTAAATTCTGTGTGATTAAAGGTGACGTCTATATCGTTGACGTATACTTCATAACGCTCAGGATAAATTTTGATATTTTCAAAGGCTAATATTTTCTCAGTTTTTGACGTATCTTGAACACGATACCTACGAAGCGCCGCCCTCACTCTCGCGATTAGAATCGCCACACTAAATGGCTTGGTCATGTAGTCATCTGCGCCAAGCTCAAGGCCGGTCACGATATTAGATTCTTCAGCTTTCGCGGTGAGCATAATAATGGGAATAGAGGCTGTCTCGGGATTAGCTTTAAGTTGTTTACAAACCTCAAACCCGTCAATCTCAGGGATCATTATATCGAGTAAAATAAGATCAGGTCGATTGGCTTTAATAAAGTCTAAAGCCTTGTCTCCAGAACCGTAACTCACGATCTCATAGCCTTCTTTTTCTAGGTTATAACTGATTAATCGAACGATATCTTTTTCATCTTCGATAATACAGATTTTTTTGCTCATCCAAACTTCCTCGTTAAATAATCTTTCGTGCGGCTATGTTTAGGTGAGTCAAAGATGGTAGCCGTCTCTTCATATTCTACCAGCTCTCCTAGATATAAGAAGACTGTATAATCTGAGATCCTCTCAGCTTGGCCCATGTTGTGTGTCACCATAATGATCGTCACGTTTGATTTAAGCTCATTTACTAACTCTTCTATACGCTCAGTCGCCTTAGGGTCCAAGGCTGATGTGGGTTCGTCTAACAGAAGAATTTTAGGTTTCATCGCTAGCGCCCTGGCTATGCAGAGTCGTTGTTGTTGTCCACCAGACAAAAAGGTTCCTTTTCTGTGGAGATTATCTTTCACTTCGTCCCAAAGACCTGTTTTTTCTAAAGAGCCTGTAACAATCTCTTCTTTTTCCTGTTTAGTCAGTCTCACACCATTTAAAATAAAACCAGCAAGGACATTATCCGCAATACTCATTGTAGGAAAGGGGTTAGGCCGTTGGAAAACCATACCTATTTTACGTCGAACCAAGATCGCGTTCATCTCAAGGAGATCTTTATTATACAGCCGCATCTCACCTGTCATCTTGATATCTGGGATACCTTCGTTAAGTCTGTTAATGGAGCGAATAAGCGTTGTTTTTCCACACCCAGAAGGGCCCATAATCGCGGTGACCTTGTTCTTATAAAAAGGAAGGTTTATCTCTTTTAATATCTGTTTATCTTGGATATAAAGATTAAAATTTTTAAGTTCGAGAATAGATTTTTTATCGTTCATTTTTTCACCATAACCTTTGCTAAAATACTAAGACTTAACACAAACAAGACTAACAACAATGACGCCCCCCACGCGAGAGTTTGCCAGTCTTCGTAGGGGCTTGTTGCGTAGTTGAAAATAAGAAGGGGAAGCGAGTTTACCGGCTTAAATAAATTCGTCGCCATAAACGGGTTGCCGAAAGCTGTAAACAAGAGCGGTGCTGTTTCTCCTGAAACCCTCGCCACACCTAACAATATCCCAGACATAATCCCACTTTTACCCGCTGGTAAAACAACCTTTAATATCGTGGAATGATACGGAACACCTAAGGCTAGGGAGGCCTCTTTTAGAGAATCCGGCACCAAAATCAAGGTCTCCTCTGTAGATTTCGTCACGATAGGCAACATCATTATAGCCAAAGCCACACCTCCTGAAAAAGCTGAAAAGCCACCCATTGGCATAACAATCCACGCATACGCGATAATTCCCATAACAATCGACGGGACGCCTTGCAGAGTATCCACGCACAAGCGTGTAAATTCAGCTACCTTACTCTGTCTATTTTCAGAAAGATATATCCCAATCAAAATCCCTAAAGGAATCGCAAATACAGAGGCCGTACCAATCAGCATAAGCGTTCCTATAATGGCATTTGAAACCCCACCACCTGTTTCCCCAACTTGAACGGGGGTCTGTGTAAAAAAACCCCAACTAAACGAGGCGGATCCGTGTTTAACAATATAAAACAATATAAACAAGAGTGGCAAAATAAGCATCGCGGATAAAACGCCGACTACAATTTTGAAAGCGACATCTTTGGCTAATCGTGATTTTAAAGAATTTTTTAGTTTCATCCGTTCACCATCCACCTTCGAATAATCCATCGGCCGACAAAGCTAAAGATTGCTGTTATAAAAAATAACATAAGCGCTAAAGAAATTAAGCTCGATAAATACAAAGCTTCAGAGGCTTCAGCAAATTCGTTAGCGAGTACACTCGCCAACGTATTCGCTGGGCTAAACAAGGATGTCGGAATTTTATTAGCGTTTCCGATAAGCATCGTTACCGCCATTGTTTCACTAATAGCACGACCAAAAGACATAAGAATCCCCGCAAAAATCCCTGATTTAGCATAAGGCAAAATGACACGAGTAACCACTTCAAATTGTGTTGCTCCTAAAGACTGAGCCGCTTCTTTTAAATCTTGTGGCACAAGCGCAATAACTTCTCTACTTATTGACGCTGAATAGGGCACTATCATAAGAGCTAAAACAATGGAGGATGAAAAGATGCCCACTCCGTGAGGCACTATCCCTAGCATGTTTTGAAAATCTCTAATAAGAGGCACTAATACAAATAAGCCCCAAAAACCATAAATAACTGAAGGAATGCCCGCTAAAAGATCTAAGGTCGTGCTTACTATATTCGAGAGCCGCCCTTGCTTTAAATATTCACCTAAGAAAATAGCTAAAGCAAAAGAAAAAGGAAGCGAGATCGTTAAAGCCAACACGGAGGTCACCATGGTTCCTATAAAAAAGGGGAATGCTCCGAAAGAGTCTCTTACTGGGTCCCAGGTACTTGTATAAAAAAACGAAAGCCCTGTCTCTTGAAGAGACAGGGCAGCTTTACTCGCTAAGGTAATAAATACGCCACAAAGTATGGCTATCGCAAGATATCCGGACAGGCGTAATATTATCTTAAAAACGTATGCCCGGCTCTCCGCCAGGGCAATAGATTTGTAGTCGTTCATCTGAGGTTTAAATGGGCTGACCTGAGTAATTCATTGACTCTAGAATAGTATGCGCTTTCTGAGCTACAGACTCTGTTAAAGGTGCATAGTGCATAGGTTTAACATAGCTTTGTCCGTCTGTAATCATCCAAGTAATCAAGGCTTTCGTTGCCTTTGCTTGCTCGATGGAACGTCCCTTGAAATCTTGGTCTTTGTAAACAAGGATCCATGTAAAACCACTTATAGGATATCCGTACGCCGCTGAACTATCTGTAATAGAGGCTCGTGTATCCGCTGGAATTGTCGTATTAGCCGCTTCAGATACTGCCGCAATAGATGGACTCACATAGTTACCCGCTTTATTTTGAAGACTCACGAGGCTCATCTTATTTTGAATCGCGTAGATATGACCGATATAACCAATGGCACCTGGAGATTGTTTAATAATCCCTGCTACTCCAGCATTACCCTTTCCACCCAATCCGTCTGGCCAGTTCACAGCTTTTCCACGACCTACTTTGTTTAACCAAGTCTTACTGACTTTAGATAAATAATCCGTAAAGATAAAGGTCGTCCCACTACCTTCTGACCTGTGAACACTTACAATTCTGATATCTGGAAGGGACACGCCTGAGTTCAAGGCTTTAATTTTCGGATCGTTCCATTTAGAAATATTGCCGAGAAAAATATCTGACAAAACATCCGCGTTAAGCTTTAGATTATTAACACCTGGAACGTTATATGACAGTGCTACAGCGCCTAAGCAAATGGGAACGTGTAAGATCTCTCTGTCTACAGAATCCAGCGCTTTGTCGTTCATAAACGCGTCTGAAGCACCAAAGTCTACCGTCATATTTTTAAGCTGACGGATGCCGCCCCCTGAGCCAATAGCTTGATAGTTTACTTTTATATCCGTAGCTTTGTGATACTCACTAAACATTTTAGAATAAACGGGATAAGGGAAAGTGGCTCCAGCTCCTTGAATCTCCATTCTTTTGTTAGAGTCTCCGCAGCCTGAAAGTAATAAAGTGACTGCCACGCAGCTTAATAATAATGATGCCTTTAATTTTTTCATTTTCAACTCCTTAGTTTTATATAGGATAAAGGAGTTGTGTTAAGTCTTTGTTCGGGGCTTTGTTAAGGTTGTGTTAAGGATTAAAACTTCACAAAAAAAAGGCCACCCTCGCAGGCAGCCTTTCCTTTTCATTAATCTAAAACTAAACTCTAGATTTTATAACTCAAGTCAATCTGAAATAAAGACTGCTTATCTCCACCACTACCGATACTATCCATAGAATAATAATCGATACCAATAGACGTCTTCTTAGATACACCATATTTCAAAGCCACTTCTAAGCCTTCAATATGAGTAGCTCCACCATAAGCATCAGAATCAGGTAAAACATCTAACCAAGCGTCTCTACCCAAATATCTGTAGCTCACTTTAGACTGCCATTGGCCTTCGTTCTTCACTTTTTCATCACCAAAAACAAGGCCAACAATGCCACCTTTCTCATCGTCATCTACAGACGTGTTTATCACATACTCTGCAAAAGGTCTTACAAGCTCTACACCAAAGACATCTTTCATATCCACCTGAGCGCTTAACACAACAGATGTATAGTCATTTTCTAAACCAGTCGAAGTCGACGCACCGGTATTACTTTTTGCCGTATAATCTAAACTAACTCCTTGTGCAAAGTTAGCATTATAATAACTCACAGCACCTGTCGCTTGTATAGTATTTGTAAGTGTAAACTCAGCGCCTGTTTGCGCAGCGATTAAATAAGGGTCCGCTTCACTTGCTTTAGACTCGTCTAAAACAAAGTAACCCAGTGTTGAAAAAACACGCCACCCAGACATGTCTCTGTCGTATGTTGCCGCGTAACCATCTGGATTAATGTCCGTGTCCCACAATAAATCGGACGGTCTCCATAATGGATTTTTCATCTTACCAACAATACCCGTTAACTCATCTGTAATTTTATGTTCTGCGTAGGCATAATCTAGGACAATCTCAGCATTTTCAGACTGATTTTGAAGTGTTGTATTTCGAGATCTCGCGTCTCCACTTCCTGTAGCAAACCCAA
>CALLLO010000096.1 GCA_938082985.1 uncultured Candidatus Marinamargulisbacteria bacterium
ACAGACTTACTAACTGCAATTAAAAAATTACGTTCCAGACATAAAGATCCCCTTGTCCTAGATCACTTCGAAAAAGCCTACCGCCAATATGCCCAAGGTGAGACGGGCATTATTCCATTCAAAGATATTCAGAGATTAAAAGCTACAGACCTTATCGCCTACAAAGAGCTCGATCCTGACCTAGAAACTTTAGGGGCTAAACATCTCAGTCAACTAGCGATATTAAAGCTCAATGGCGGGATTGGAACGTCTATGGGATGTACAGGTACAAAATCTCTTATTCACATAACAAAAGACGAAACTTTTTTATCGCTGATTATCAAACAAGTAGAAACCCTTAGGTCTACCTACAACACGGACACGCAGCTCCTTCTAATGAATAGCCCTCATACAGACACGGAAACGAAAGCTTTTCTTGATAATAAACATCCCTTCATAAAGACCTTCCAACAAACGATGTACCCACGTTTAAACAACGCGTCTAAGCTCCCCGTTTCCTTTCCTGAAGCTTTAAACACAGAGTGGGCGCCCTCTGGTCATGGCGATATTTATGTAAGCCTCGTACGTTCAGGTCTCTTAGATGAGCTATTAAACGCAGGCGTCTATTACGTTTTTGTTTCTAACTCCGATAATTTGGGGGCTAGCGTTGATCTTAAAGTTTTAGGTTATGTTATTAAACATAAGTTAGATTTTTTAATGGAGACGACGCCCAAAACTAAAGCGGATGTAAAAGGGGGGACATTAATAAGATATAAGGATGCCCTTACTTTATTAGAAAGAAGTCAGATTGATGAAAAATATAGTTCTGATTTTGAAGATATTCAAAAGTTTCAAATTTTTAATACGAATAATCTTTGGATTGACCTGCGTAGTATAAAAGCTAAGATGGTCACAAAATCGTTAGATCTTCCTTTAATAGTAAATAAGAAAAGCATATACGATACAGACTTCGTTCAGTTAGAATCTGCTATGGGATCCGCAATTGGAGCTTTTGATAACGCGAGAAGTCTAGTCGTAGATAGAGATAGATTTATACCAGTAAAAAAGAATAGCGATTTGTTAATCATGAGATCGGATGTCGTGACGAAAGATACATATGGCCATGTAAAAATAGATAAAGCTAGAAACCCTAAACTTCTACCCTCTGTATATCTATCTCCGGAGTATGATAATTACGAGACCTTCAACGAAAGTTTTCCCTACACGCCTTCATTGCTTCGATGCCAGTCGTTAAGCATTGACGGCCTCGTTCTAACAGGGGAGAAACTTTGTATAAGGGGTCAGGTAAATATAGTTAACAAAAACGAAGAGCCTTTAATTTTAGAAAATAAAGAGCTTATAAATGAGTCTTTAAACGAGAGTTAACCAATCCGCATAACGCTCATCTTGACCTTTAATCGCCGCAAAGTACGTATCCTGAATAGCTTTTGTAACCGACCCTCTTTTTCCATCGCCAATAATGCGACCATCTATTTCACGAATAGGGGTGAGTTCCGCAGCGGTTCCGGTAAAAAATAGTTCATCCGCGGTAAACAACTCATCTCGAATTAAAGATCTCTTCTCAACGGTATAACCCAAATCTTCAGCAATCTTAATCGCAGAGTCAGCCGTAATTCCAGCTAAAGCACAATCACTCGTAGGCGGTGTCGAAATTTTTCCATTTTTAACAACGAAAATATTTTCTCCAGGTCCTTCTGAAACAGTACCGTTTGCGTTTAATAAAATAGCTTCGTCATAGCCGCAATCAATCGCTTCCATTTTCGCCAAGCCAGAGTTTAAATAATTAGCCGTACTTTTAGCCAAAGGAGGAATAATCCGACTATCCAAACGTGTCCAAGAGCTCACCTTACACCGAATCCCTTTTTCAAGACCTTCTTCACCCAAATAAGAGCCCCATTCCCAAGCTGCAATAACGGCATCTACAGGGTTAGTTCCAGGATTTAAACCTAATTCTCCATAACCAAAATAAAAAAGAGGCCGGATGTAACATGATTTTAATTTATTTTTTTGAAGAAGTTCAACTGTCGCCGCTTGCATTTGCTCAGAGGTGAAAGGTGCTTTCATCATGATAATTTTCGCAGAGTCTCCAAGTCTATCAAAATGTTCTTTGGCTCTAAATATAGCCGTTCCTTTAGGTGTATCATAAGCCCGAACGCCTTCAAAGACACCCGTTCCGTAATGTAGCCCATGACTCAAGACGTGAGTGGTTGCTTCAGCCCAAGGCAAAAACTCTCCATTTTTCCAAATATATGTCGTGGGTTTCATACTCTACTCCTAATTGCCTATTCTATAATTTCTCACACAGAATAGTATAACGATCCCAAAAGGGTGTAAAGGATAGGTAGGGAGGCTCTTCTTCGATGGGTAGATGAGGATCTCGAAGCTAAATGAGAAGCCACTCCAAACTAGTCGCCGCATCCTCAATAGAATCCGAAAGCTTTTCTATATACTCAAATAGATTCTCAGTAGCTCTAAAGTTTCCAATTAAAAATTTATTTTCATTTCCTAGCTTATACAAGGTTTCAATCGCTTCCATTCTCATGCGGTCAATATCGGATTCTAATTCTATAATTTTATGAATGGTTTTTAAGACATTTTTTTTATCTTCTTGAAAACAATGTAGCGCATGCTTAAATTCCATATGAAGCTGAATGACACTGCCAATGATATCTTGAAAATAGGGCTTTAACTCAGACGGGATAGCCCCACCTAAGGATATAAGCAGTGTAATACGTTTTGCAGTAGACGAAATGTTGTCTGATATATCCTCAATCCGTTGATATAGCCTTAATAGGTCGTATTGTTTTTGATGGTCAAAATCTGTTTGGATAATGTCTTCGGCAATAGATTCGAAAATTCGTTTAGAATCGGTTCTGATTTTAACCAGTTTTTTGTGGAATCCTGATAGAGTATCTTGTTTGTTTTCACATAAACTTGAAACCATTTCAGACAATAAATATAATTCTTCTTCATCAATGCGAGAGTGCTCGATAAGAGAATCTACAACCGCAAATTCATCTTGAATATTATTAAATCCGAAGTATTTTTCAAGCAAAATTAGGTACTCACATAGTGACCAATCGTGGTCATTGGTTTAGATAACTTACAAATATGATTCGCAATATGACGGTAATTACTAATCATTTCAATAAATATTATACCACCTTCAGATGAGATGTCTTGCTTTTGCATTTTTTCAATATGCTGCATATGAATAGCGTCATCAATTCTTTGATTATCTTCCAATAATCGATTTAGCTTAGGCTCTGCATTGTAGCTCGGTGTCTTCGTGGCTTTTAAGACTTCAGTAAACATTGTTTGAATATTATTACCCAGCTTAGCTAGGATATCTGTACTATCTTTACTTAAAAGTTTTTTACGCTCATCTAGGCGAAGATAGTCATTAATAATTAGTATATTATAATCGCCAATACGCTCAATCCTATTAATCGCATGAATCAGTTGTGATGATAGTTCAATTTCTTTCTGCGTTAGCATGGCTCTGTCTAGTTTTAATATAAGAGGAATAATCTTGTCTTGAAATCGATTAAGCGCATCTTCTAAGCTTTCAATATCTGGAATGGCCTGCTTCTTATTTCTATATAAGACGTGATAGACATACTGACTCATAGACTTCGTTGCCTCGGCCATTCTTGTTGTTTCTTTGATCGCCTGTGTAAGTGCCAGAGGAGGGTTTCCTAGCATTCGTTCATCAATATACTGAAAGGTAGGCGCAGTTTTTATTTTCCCAGGAATAATCCATTCGGTCGCTTTAGCTAAAAATCCAATGAAAGGAAATAGAATAATCGTATTTACAACATTAAAAAATGTGTGAGCATTGGCACAATGTCTGGCCAAATTTTCACCAATAAATACATCTCCTGGTGTTAAATGATTAATTAGTTGCAAGAAAATGGGTTGCCCTTTATAGGGGATGTATAAGAGGATAAGCATATACAAAGATCCCATTACATTAAACAAGGTATGTGCCCAGGCGGTCCTTCTCGCTGTTTTGTTTGTTCCAACAGCTGCAATCTGAGCTGTAATCGTTGTTCCAATATTGGATCCAAGTTCCAAGCAAAAAGCGGACTTGAAGTCGATAAGCCCTAAAGCTGCAAGCGTAATAATCATAGCGGTTGTCGCGCTACTGCTTTGTAAAATAACAGTTACTATTGTTCCCGCAATGATACCAAGTAAAGGAACCGATCCAAAATGAACTAAAAATTCAGAAAAAGCAGGGATATCACGTAGTGGTTTTAAAAAAGAGCTCATGTGCTTCAATCCTAAAAATAAGATTCCTAAGCCAAGAATAACTTCTCCCATACTTTTCCATTTTTTATCCCGACTAAATAAAAAGAGCGCAGAACCGATTCCAATAAGAGGGAGAGCTGTATTAGTTGCTTTAAATGCAATGATTTGAGCCGTGATAGTGGTTCCAATATTAGCGCCAAAGATGATGCTGATTGATTGAGCTAATCCAATAACCCCCGCGTTAGCAAAGCCAACTAAGATAACTGTCGTAGCGCTACTGCTTTGTAAAATACTAGTTACAAGTGCTCCAAATGTCACACCCATAAGTTTGTTTTTTGTTATGACTTCAAAGAAGCCTTTTAGTTTTTCAGATGAAGCCTTCTGCAGACTTTGAGATAAAACTTTTAAGCCATATAAAAATAAGCCCAAGCCTCCAATAATATTTAAAGCAAATACTAGTCCGTTCGTCATCTGTCTACCTCCACACTTCTTTTATATCTATAGCCCCTGATAAAATGGCCTTTCCAACAATACATCCCATCATACCTGTTGATTCTAGTGCTCTTAAATTCTCTATGTCTTGCAGGTTGCTAACGCCACCAGAGGCGATTAACGGGTGTTTTGTTTTTTTAATGAGTGAGCGTAATGACTCTAAATCTGGGCCCTGCATCATGCCATCTCGAGAAACTTCTGTTGATATAATGGATTCTACAGGAAGCGTGCTGATTTTTAATAAAAGGTCAGATAAAGATTGGGTGGATGTCTCTAGCCAGCCTTCAACGGCAATGTCACCCTTTTTAAGGTCAAGACCCGCAATGATTTTCCCCGGAAAATAAGAGATAATTTTTTCAGCGGACTCAAAGTTTTTTGTTAATAATGAGCCTAAAACTAAATAGTTTAAGCCAAGGTCAAATAAACGTATAGCGGCCTCTAAATCTCTGATTCCTCCCCCTAGTTCAAGCTCGCAATTGACTGCTTTTCGTATAGCCAAAATAGCGTCTTTGTTAACAAGTTTTCCGTCTTTTGCTCCATCTAAATCAACAATATGAATACGTGTAGCACCATGATCTTCATAATGTTTGGCGATTTGCGTAGGCGTGAAATCATAATGAGAGACTTGCTCATAATCGCCCTGTGTCAGACGGACCACTTTTCCATTTAGTAAATCTATAGCTGGTATTACAGTAAACATAGTTTCATCAAATATCCGGGTAACTTTCTGAGTGACATATCCGTTTGAGCCCCTGTTGTCATATCTTTAATAAGGACAGCTTTTTTATTAGCTTCATTTTCTCCATAAATAATTGCATGAGAAGCACTAAGCTGATTTGCGACCTTAAGATGTCCTTTTAAATCTGTTTTAGAATAATCAAACTCACAATGAATGCCATGTTTTCTCAAATCATTGATTAGCTTAAAACAACGTGACTGTTGAGAAAATCCGAGTGGCGCTACATAAAAATTAGGGGATAATTTTGTTTTGAATTTTTTTTGTTTTTGAATTAAAAGGGCCGCTCTTTCTACCCCAAAAGCAAAGCCTACCGCAGGTGTTTTAGGCCCACCAAATTCTTCAACTAATTTGTCGTATCGCCCACCCCCACAAAGTGTGTTTTTAGCCCCATCGAGATCGTCAGCTACAATTTCAAACACTGTCTCAGAATAATATTCTAAGCCTCGGACTAGGGTAGGTCTTACTTCAAAGGGAATTTTTAAAGTCGTTAAATAATCTAAAACAGAGTTGAAATGGTCTTTTGATTTTTGAGAAAGGGAGTCAATCATGTTTGGCATGCCAGATAGGTAGAGTTGAACCTTTTCATCTTTAGAATCTAATATGCGAAGGGGCTTATGTTCGAATTTTTTTTGTAAATCAGGAGATAAGTTTTTTAAATTTAAAGCTAAGAACTGTTTAATACGTTCTTCAACCACTGGACGGCAAATAGCATCGCCAATGGAGTTAACGTAGACTTTTAGGTTTTTAATTTTTAATTTCTCAAACAAATGAAAGCCCATAGCAATCACTTCAGCATCAGCAGAAGGGTGGTCAGCGCCTAGGTTTTCAACACCGATTTGGTGAAATTGACGATATCTACCTGCTTGTGGTCGCTCATAGCGAAACATAGGCCCACTATAAAATAGTTTAGAGGTTTGTCCAGACGAATAGAGTTTGTTTTGTAAAAAGGCACGAACAACAGGCGCCGTACCTTCTGGTCTCAAAGTAATAGATCTGTTCCCTT
>CALLLO010000097.1 GCA_938082985.1 uncultured Candidatus Marinamargulisbacteria bacterium
GTTCCAATTCCAACATTTCCTCCATTAAATATTGCCGCGTACCGAGTCCCCGAAGTCCCTGTAACATCAACATCCAAGCCTACCGCTGTAGCACTATCCGCTACGTTAAAATTAGATAAATTTATGCTCACTCCAGCAGCATGTACAACAGATGTCCCGTTCCCAAACTTATTGTCAGTCTCCGTTTTCATCTCTATTTCGATTCCTAAAATATCATGAGTTAATGAAAAAACACTTTCTCCACCCGCAACAGCTGCCGCCGCGCCATCAATCAATAATGTCATTTTATGTGCGGCATACTCGTCTGACCCATCATCACCAGTAAAGGTCTTTGAAAAAACAAATTGACCGTCCGGAGACTCTGTCCCAACACCAATGTTTCCACTTGCGTCAACAACAAAGGCGCCATCCCCAATATTTAAAGATGTAGCAGAAAGTTCTCCAGAAATAGCAACAGCACTTGCAGACACCATGCCCACGACATCTAGGGCTGTCTGTGGAGTATCAGTATTAATGCCTACAAAACCCGAATCCAAAATAGAGAATAACACAGAAGACTCCCGCGCTACTTTTACTAAGAGTTCATTTTCGGACTCGCCCTCTTTTAAGATGTCCAACTTAGCTTTAGGTGCCGATTGTCCTATCCCAACATTCCCTGTAGCGTCCACAAATAAAGCATGTGTGCCGCCCTCGGCATCCACTCGCAACCTATCCCCAACAAAGCCATCCCCAATATGCAGGGACGCTTCAGGCGTTACTTCAGAAATTCCAACAAAACCACCTTGAAACAATGCGGCATACTTTGTAGCTTCACTGGGCACACCCCCAAGAGTATAATTTGCATCCACCTGACTAACATCAACCTTCAAACCAATAGCTGTTTCCCCATCTGCTAAACGGCCTATATTAGTCCCTGAATCTTCTGCCTGAAAAGAAATATCTAAGGCAGTTAGGACTGAGTCAGCACCCGTATCTAAATCAGCTCTGTCATCAATATGGAGGTCTATTGTTTGAAGAGAAAACTCACTGCTATTAAATGTAGCACTCACTGTCGAAACAATCTCTAATTGAGTCATCTCACCTTCAGTCCCAATACGCAATTCATTTGTACTAAAATCCCAAGTTAAAGGAGCTGAATCGCTTAAGTTTCCATTGGAGTCATATACAGGGAGTCTGCCTGGTGTGCCATAAAATGCCTGAGAGATATTACGGGTGGATCCACTAGGGTTAATATAGATCATATCTCCACTTGTTTCATCTACATACATAAGCCCATATCCCGGACGCGCACTTGGCGTATTATCTGCATCTACCGTTTTTAAATAGACGCCCTCATCTACAAAAACTTGTGCATCTACAGAAAGCCGTTCCGAAATAACGACTTTCTCTGTTGGAGCTAAGGTAATAACATCTCCAAATCCAGAAATCGTATCCACATACAAAACATCTGTTACAGATAGGTTTCCACTAACTAATATATTACCTGAAACATGTAGGGCCGCAGAAGGTTCCGTCAACCCAATACCAACATAACCTAGAGAAGATATTCTAAGAGCTTCTTGCGGCACTCCATTAGACGGATCTACAATAAATACGAGGTCTGACGCAGACTCTTCAGTAGACGATTTTACAGCAACAATACCGGATCCAATTGAATTTGAAGGTGTACTAGAATCTGGCGCTAAAATAATACCTGCAGCAGCACCGATAACATCCGAATTAGTAGCTACACGAATAGCATTCCATGTATCAGAATCAGACGCATCAAAAGCCTCTGCACTTGATGAAGAACGAATATCTAATAAACGAGTCGGAGCAGTAGTACCTACACCAACATACCCATTTTCAGCGACATACAAGGTTCCGCTGTTAACATTTAGAACAGCTGCGTTTAAAGTTATCCCATCTGATATCACGAGAGAATCGACTTTCATGTCTCCAGAAACTGAAAGGCCTGAATCAGGACTATCCGCCCCCCCTATAGCCAAAGAAGTTAAAAATACACCACTATCCGAAGTAAGAGACTCTTTTACTACGATATATTCTGCCTTTAAAGTTCCATTAACTGACGCAGCTCCTGAAATATTTAAAGTAGTAAAACTTGCCTCGGGCACACTTAAATCTGTAGTTATTTCTAATTGAGCAGCACTAATACTGCCCAAAACCTCTAGGTTATTTAACGTCACATTATTAAACGAAGCGGTTTGACTAACAATCAAAAGATTAAAGGTAGCTCTTTCAGATTGCAAGTTGCCTTCCAAAAATAAATTATCTGCAAGGATATCCCCGCTAACATGCAAAGCTGCAATCGGACTATCCGTACCTATACCAACATTACCCCCCATAAAAATAGCTGAATATCTATCTCCCAAAGCCCCCGACACATCAATATTAAGACCAATAGCTTTAGCACCCTCCGCCAAAACTAAATCTGATAAATTAATACTTACTCCAGTTGCAACACCCGTTGAACCCAAAATATTTGATGCATTTACAGAATAAATATCAACTTCTACGCCTGTCAACTCATCGGTTAAGGTGAACGTTAAGCCCGTATCCTCTTCAACCGCACCAATGCCAATGCCAATTCTTTCCGCTGTAAAATGATCCCCTAAAACGGATGTTATAGCTTTATTTAATTCAATTTGGCCATTGGGTTGAGTTGTTCCAATACCAATATTCCCGGACGCATCTACTACAAAACTTCCATTACCTATGTTCATAGTAGTCGCACTTATTCCACGTGCAACAAGCAAGGTATTAGCAGAAACATCACCCACAACTTCTAATTCTACCGATGGATCTAAAGTCCCAATACCAATTCTAGGATCCCCACTGTCACTCTTAGTCGCAATAAACCCTTTATAGGCTTTATTGACCGTAAGATCAGGAACATCTAAGCCGTCTGTTAAATTAAAATGATTAGCAGAAACAATACCATTAACTTCTAACTGAACAGAAGGGTTATCCACGCCTATACCCACGTTACCCCCATAAAACAAAGCCGCTACACTCGTTGCCTCAGATGTAGAATCTACGTTTATATCTTCAACATTCACATACAAGCCAACTGCAGCCGCTCTGTTTAGAAACTTAGCACCACTTGCTTGTGTCATAGAAATATCTAACCCCTTAACAACAAGCTCCTCCGACGTATTACCCCAATCTTTATTTAAGACGACACTAATCTCTTGCCCTGTATAACCGGATATATCTGCTAAGAGTCCACTATGATCCAATTCTGTTTCTATTTTAAACGCAGTCTCCGCCCCCATCACGACATTAGATGAAATATAAATACCTGTGCCAGCAGAATAGCCCTTCACCTGGAGATTTCCAGTAATTTCTAAAACTTCACCCGTATTATCCCAATAAACAGGTAAAAATCCGACTGTCGAATCATCCACCCAAAATGCTAGAGGACCACTACCTACATTTGTACTCACATCTAAAGGAGAAGACAAATATGTAACATCACCAGCATATTCATATTTCAAAACACTCGATTCGACAAAGAGACTACCTATTTCGTCAGCTAACGCATCTTCTAATAGCAATTCACTTGTTTTCAAATCCCCACCTAGGTCTACTTCATCCGTTACCTCAAAACGGTTTGTTGAAATAACACCTGCAACCTCTAAAGCTACAGAAGGGGCAGCTATTCCAATTCCAACATTTCCCGCATCATAATAAATATCCGTACCCGCAGTCTCCCAAGGACTAGCTATTGGGACAAAATCTACCCCGGCAACATTTAAGGTAAGAACATCTGCTGCACCGGCAACTAAGAGGGTATAAACAGAGCTAACGTTTGTTGTTCCTATTGAAACAAAGCCATCTATAACTACATTTCCAGAAACATGCAAAGAAGCTGAAGGCGTTTCAAGCCCAAGACCAATCCCAATTGCATCTCCAGAAATCATAAAAGGTGAGTATGTCTTCTCAAGAGATCCTCCTGGTTGAATAACAAAGAAAACATCTGAAGCATCCACATTTGATGTAATAACACCCAAGGTATAATAGTCGATACCATCTAGATCAAATGTGATCTCCGGACGAGCATGTGAATTGTTTTGATTAGATAATTCTAATAAGCTATTTGGAGAAGACGTTCCAATCCCTACATTTCCCATTGATCTGTACGTATTATTATCATTATCAGGATCTGATGGATCTGCCCAAGGCGATCCATTTGTCGGTTGCAAGACAATAACAGAACCGGGATCATCTGGATCAACAGCTAAATATTGCCTCGCCAAAATCGTCCCAGTCCCTACATCAAGACGCGCCTGTGGATCCGAAACTCCAACACCAATATTGCCTGACGTAGTCACAACAAAAAAAGCATTATCAGATACATTCGGAGCCGCAGCATAAATCAAATAACCGCTACTCCGATTACTAGAAATTGTTAAAGCCGCGATAGGTTCAGTAGTCCCGATACCCACATTTCCACTAATTATCGCCAATTGGGCATCTCCCGGGTCTGATGTACCAATACCAACCTGACCCTCCGCCGTAACAACAAAAACATTATCTTCATCTCCAGGATCACCTATAACTAAAAGCTTATCCCCTGAATAATTTCTTTTTACAGTTAAAACACTCCCTTCTGTGTCATTTGTCCCAATCCCTACGCCACCATTAGCACGGATAATAAATTGATTTGGAGCTGTAGACGCAAATCCATTAGTACTAGGCACATAATCCGACCAAACGAAAGCACCTGAATGCAAAGCTTCTGCCTTATATCCTACTGCAAAACTATACTCCCCATTTGCGATATTCTCAAAGCCCCCAAGTACAGCCGCATGAGAGCCCGTTGCTGTATTTTTATACCCGCCAATAACGGCCGAGCTCTCGCCACTTGCAAGAGGGTTATACCCCATAGCAACAGAAAAATCTCCGATATTGTCTGTATCCCAAGCATCACCTAACACATATCCAGCACGAAAGGCTGCTGCATTAGGATACCAAAGCATCCGAGTCCCTTCTCCACTTGCAGGTAAGTCATCCCCAGATCCATAAGTGCCTGTTGCTAAAAACCCAAGATTACCACTTACATGTAAATTAGCCTGTGGATCATCAAGTCCAATACCAATTTTATTCCCATTAAATGAAAAAACTGGGTCTGATAAATCGGAACCTTTTGAAAAAACAAACGCATCAGGATTTGAAGGCCCGACTCCTAATGTAAACAAATCTTCATTATCTATATCAAATGTCATAGCCGCATTACCGGATGAAGAAGACAATTCTAACAAATTAGCAGGCGCCGTGGTTCCAATCCCTACATTACCTAAATCATAATACAAATTATCATTAGCCTGTAACCAAAAAGACCCGTCAGAAAAAGCTTCATTTAAAGGTACTCCAGAAACATAATAATCATCAGCATCTATAATCCCATCAATTTCAAAGGCACTTTCTGGAGAATCAACACCGATGCCAACATACCCACTCTCATCTACTATAAAAACAGCATCGCCATTGCTATCTTCTATTTTAAAAGGGATTTCGCCATCCTCTTGTACAAGATGAAGCCTAGCGGTTGGATTGGCCGTACCAATACCCAATCTTTGTCCGGTCCACACAAAATCTTCAGCACCTTTAACCGTATCAGAATCTGACCATACCGCTATTTGACCGGATTCTGGAGTATTACTCAATTTTATACCTGTCAATGAAGTCCTATTTCCGTCACTCACATAACCGAAAAAATCACCTTCATCAGAATCATATTCAATCGTTCCAGCAACAGGAATCCGTTGTAAAGCGCCTCCAATTGTAATAGCGCCTCCAATAACTAATCGTTCATCAATGTTTTGAGAAACCCCTATTCCGACATTCCCTACAACCGATCCATCATTAAAATAAATACTTCCATCATCAGCACTTTGCCAATAAAGTTCTCTAGCTAGATACTCCGAAAGCAAAACGTTATTAATATAATAGGACTGAGCATTAACTGTCCCAACAACATCTAAATCATACGCAGGAGAATCGGTCCCAATCCCAACCTTCCCAATAGAATAGTATAAATTATCTCCAGATCTACTCCAAGAAAGGGCCGCTTCCATAGGTTCCCCATTAATCAAAAACGCATCCGCATTAATTGTTCCATTTACATCCAAAGTAAAAGCCGGGTCAGTCATGGCAATCCCAACTCTATTACTCGTGCTATTGACAACAAAAGTTCCGTTATCAACATTCAAGTCTGCCGAGATATTAACTGTCGTAACAAAAGAACCCACAATCGTGCTCGCGTCAATTTCAGAAACAGTCTCTGCTACTTTTGCCTGAACAGCATAAGGAGAAGAGGGGATAGGAAATGTAGCCACCATGTCAGTATCAACGGTTATCCTGAATTGAGGATCAGAGACATCAAAGTCATCAATATCGAAAGCTGTACTTTCTCCCAAAACAATACTGCAAACACCATTGAAAAATTCAACGGAATTAAAGGTATGTGTCCACTTGACACCCTCTATAGTGTCTCCACTAGATATACCCATTAGCTCTACTTGAACAGAGTGAGTCCCTTGCAAAAGCCCCCCTTGCTGAGACGCAATTTTTCCTTCAAAGGTAATTGTCATGGGCGTATCTGCAAGAGAAGCGCTGCCACAAAGTATAAAACTTAGTAGAAAAATAAAAAAACTATACTTCATAGGTACCTTTTTCAAAAAAATCAAGAATTATCTCCTATATTATACGCCACTTTGTAGATAAAATCGTTAAAAATTTGCATGAACTTGTATCCCATTTTATTAATACGGCAATAACAGCCGTAAAAACGGCGGAATTACCCATGTAAAATAAGTCGTTACCCCACCCATATACACCAATAAAAACACGAATAAAATGCCATAAGGTTCTACACGAGATAAAAACTGCTTACCTGGGAGAGGTAAAAAACGAGCCAAAATTCTAGACCCATCTAAAGGCGGTATTGGGATAAGATTAAAAAAAGCCAACACTATATTAATAATAATGATTTTTTTCAGAACAAAAATAATTAAAACAGGAAAAACAGCAAAAAGAGAGAGATATAAAAAGACACTCGCAAAAACGGCTAAACTAACATTTGTAAGTGGCCCAGCTAAAGCTACCCACATCATAGCCACGTCTCTATTCTTAAAATTAATAGGGTTTACAGGTACTGGTTTTGCCCACCCAATAAAAAAGCCACCTCCAAAAAACAAAGTCATCCCTGGTAAAAGCAAAGACCCTACTGGATCAATATGAACCAAAGGGTTCACACTTAAACGCCCAGCATCCTTAGCCGTAGAATCTCCAAATAAATAGGCCACATATCCATGAGCTATCTCATGCAAAATAATAGAGATTAACAAAATAAGAATGGAAATAATCATCATGACCGAGGGTGAGCTCCTTTATACACAGTTTTTAACCGGGAGTTACTCACATGGGTATACACCTGACTCGTCGTAATATCTGCATGCCCCAAAAGAGCCTGCACAGCACGTAATTCAGCTCCATTATCTAATAAATGAGTAGCAAAAGAATGACGCAACATATGTGGACTAACAGACCCTACCCCCGCTAACTTTGCTGCTTTTTGAATAATATAGGATACTCTATGGCGAGAAAAAGGCAAGGCTTGTTTTGTCAAAAAAACAAAACCACCGCTTGATCTCAGCTTCATAGCTTCCCTCTCGGAAAATATATACGCTTTCACGGCTTTCTTTGCACCATCATGCAAGGGTAAAAGTCTCTCCTTCCCTCCTTTTCCAGAAACCTTAAGAAAGGAAAAATTATCCATAAAACTCGTCATTTTTATCAAACACAATTCTGACACACGTAAACCACAGCCATACAAAAGCTCAAATATAGCTCGATCTCTTTTAGGAAATTCCGATACGTGTCCCAATGCCAAAAATAAGGCATCTAAAACTGTAGTTGTTAAAACTCTTGGTAAACGAAATGATTTTTTTGACCTCAGAAATTGATTAACAGGAAGCTCTGACACGACATTTTCTCGTTTTAAAAAATGGTAAAAAGAACGAACGGAAGATAGTTTTCGCTCAATACTAGATCGAGATAACCCTTTCAATGACAACTGCCTAGAAAAACGATCAAAGTCATTTTGAGTCGGAATATCATTACAAAAAGAAACGAAAAATTTAATATCTTGGCTATAGGCAGAAAGAGTATGTAGGGAAGACCCCTTTTCATGCTTCATAAATAGTAAAAACTTATCCACATGTAAGTGGAGCGTATTACCCATAAAAAAACCTCTCCAAGTGACAGGCTGCGATATGCGTCTTCGCATCAACGATCCGACCATCCAAAACCATCTCCATTAACACAGGTAAGGACAGTTTTTCGGTTTCAATATATTCGTCAGCATCAAAATCCGTCAGCCCTTTATCTAGACCTTCCGCTAAATAAAAATGCAGCAATTCGTTACAAAATCCAGGTGCTGGATAGACTTTACCTACATAATGCCAGGCTCTAGCTGAAAACCCAGTTTCTTCTTTTAGCTCTCTTTTAGCAGCCGCCAAAATGTCCTCTCCGTCATCAATCATCCCCGCGGGGGCTTCCCAGATAACAGAGTCTAATGGTTTTCTATACTGCCTTATTAAAAAAACTTCATCTTTAGAATTGAATGGCAATATAACTACGGCTGGCTTATGCTCCACAATCTCTCGTGTCGACATCCCGCCTCCGGGAAGTAATACTGTCTCTAACCGCACATCCAAAATTCGTCCTGAAAACAAACGCTTAGACTCAATAGTTTTTTCTTCAAAATTCATCAAAGTGTCTCCATTTTTTTCTTAAGCAAAGCTATTTGACGACTACGTAATACATATCTAGATTGAAGGTTAGAAGAAAAAGATTTATTAAATTTCGATTGCGTACTAATTGCGTCTTGAATATCTACTAATTTATGCTCAATCGCTTGCAGTCCAAAAGGAAATCCAATAACTGTATTAACAAGCCTTTCCCCAAGTGTGTTAGAACTTTCCCAAGATCGACCAATAACTTGCCCAACTAAGTCAGAGCTAATCTCTGAGATAGATACCGCGACAGCCGTACCATTGCCTTTACCCGATGCTACGATCAAATCTCCTTTATGAACCGGCCCAACAACACGTATAAGTACTTGCCCCAAAAAGCCAACCAAGGCATAGTCATCCACTTTATCATCTCCAGGCCAATTTCCAACAATAATAGGCGTAGAACTGATCACCATTATCTGATCTGCACCTTGAGTAAGATGCGAAACTTTACCATGAAAAACACCCACAACATCACCATCTTCAAAGATATCTTCGCTATTAAGTTTTTGTAAATATTCCGCATAATCGTTTTCAGGTGAACTATATGCCAAACTAGCCGCATCAATCCCACTTTCAGCGTCTGCTGCAAACCCTTCAATAGAGCCTAAACTTTCATACACCCCATCACTTGCAGATGGACGCATGAAGGTTATAAAGTTACTAAACTCATCCAACTCGGCTAAAGGATGGGAAATAACTAAAGTATTTGGAGACGGATCATGATCTGTGTTTGGACTCGTGTTATTTTCAAAAATAACCAAAGACTGGTTTAAAGTCACTGAATTGCTAAAATACGTAGAATTACCCGACACATTACCCAACACATGAAGCGGCACAACCGCTGTAGAATGACCAATCCCGACATACCCTTCAATATCCTCAAAGTATGTTAGGCCAAAAACATCTTCCATCTCATTTGAAAAAGCTCTAAAAGAAAAGTTACTTGTAAAGGCACCAGAGCTAGTCCCATCACTTGTCCCAATATTAAATACCGCATACGCACCCTCACTCGTTTCATCGTCCCCTATAGACAATTTAATTTGATTAGAACTCACGCCTAAATTAGACCGTCCTATATAAAATATATCGCCATTTTCAGAATCATCACCACTAGAACTACCATATTTAGGGCCACCAGAAAAATATAAGTAATTTTCAGCTGCAGTATCACTACTTCCGGTGGGCCTTACCTCCCCAACTCTCATATCTCCACTGATAATTAATTCTTCTTGAAAGTAATGAGGATTATCCAAAGGCCCACTACCTACGTTAATCCCAATTCTTGCAATAAATAAATTTTCCTCCGCAATCGTTGTTCTACCCGAATAAATGGCCAAAGTATCGCTGCTAGACGTTTTGTCATTGGCCTCCAAATCTCTCACTCTTATAGTTATCATTTCTCTACTAATAAAATGTTGAAGAACAGCTCTAATATTCTCAGAAGGAATAGACAAATTACTGTCCCCATAATAGTTTTTTGCTAGGACATTTGTAGAGTTAACTCTACTGCCTGAAAAAGCGCCCTCCGCGTCTAACTCGTTATAAATCTCAATGGCATCTTCATCTGAAACGGTAATAGTAGTATCCCCTCTCTCAAAGGAAATTGTAGTTAAAGATCGTGTCGGAAAAATAGGGGCTAGCGTGCCAACGTCATCGTAAGAACTTCCAGTCATAATATTTCGACCTCGAGCGTTAACCGTGGGGTGCGCCCAAAAACTTAATTCCGACCCATACGAGTCCCCTCCTACTAAGGTATTCATAGTAGAAGTAAACCCTGCGATACTACCGTTCGTAACCTTATCTAAAGTATCACCACTAACATCCATAGCCTTAACAACAAACACTTCATCCGGTTCCTCTGTCCCAATCCCCACTTTAACATCAACAACCTTTGTCCCCGCTAGGGTATAGGTACTTATAAAGACAGCCGAATATTTTTCAGTACCCACATCCTCTGAGTCAAATTCAGTCTGTAGCTCTTCCATATTAATACGTAGCCCAGTAACATAGTTCTCGCTACTACTGAAATTAACATCGCTAGCACCCGTTACACTAATTCCAACCCCCACTAAATCCGTATATTTCATTATATCGTCAAGATACATACTAACAGCAACCGCAGTCCCTCCCTTTCTTTGAATAACAGGAACATTCCAGTTTGTTGTTGAAGACTCCTCATCCTCCCCCAAAAGAGTCAAACTTCTAAATGAAGACTTATTGCTGCCTGTAGCTACCACATTTAACTGTTTCAGATATAAAGTCGTGCCGCCCTCTAAATTATTAACAATCGATTCGACGAATATATTTCCCGATACATG
This sequence comes from uncultured Candidatus Marinamargulisbacteria bacterium, assembly GCA_938082985.1. GTDB lineage: Bacteria > Margulisbacteria > Marinamargulisbacteria > CALLLO01 > CALLLO01. The sequence continues at coordinate 11,123 of CALLLO010000097.1, forward strand.
AAAATCCGACAAGTCATCGGACATTGGATTTCCCACTAAGATGCGTCCAGAAGAATCAATCTGCACACTATTAGTCACATACGCAGTGCTAAATACAGCCCCCGTTCCTGACCCTACATCCACACTAAAATCTCTGCTTGTTGTTTGTGTTAAAAAAGAGACACCAATGCCCGCGTCTGTTTGTTCAAAAGTAAAAAATGGAGTATCGCCGGATTCAACATATAAAACATCTGCATTTGTAGAAACAAGTGCAACCTTGTCTCCCACACCCATCACAAAACCACTATTTCCCGACACAGCACCATAAAAGGCTTGTAACAAAGAACCTGAAACGGTAAGAGGGTCTGTTCCAGCTACAATAGACTCATTAACAAGTAACAACGACTCAGAAAACACTGAGGAGCTACGCTGTGTAGCGATAGTGACTCGGTTGGAAGAAATTATCAAACTAAAAGACCCATCGCTACTACTAACATCCAAGATACTAGGAGTAGCAGACACCACATGTAAGTTAGAAGATGGAGAATCGGTTCCAATACCTACGCGTCCATCTGAATCCATAGATAAGCCAATAGCCCCTGCGTCACTAGCTTCAACAAGAAGAATATTCTGACCAAGGGATGTCGCAGAGATATTAAAACTAGCCACATTCTCTTTTCCAAACAAAGACACGTTTTCACTCGCATATAAAAGGGTTCCGATACCACTACCTACATGTATAGATGTCGCATTCAATGATGCAGATTCTAATAATGTAGAAAATGAAAGCGCACCAACGGTATTCATACTCATCGCATTATACGTAGCCCCATCAGAGTCCTGTGCTGTTATATATAAGGTTTTATGATCTACCGTTACATTAGAAATATGAAGCCGTGCAGTAGAATTAAAGCTGGCTATACTTCCCACGGGTGAAATACCTACATCTCCATGAAAAATAGCCGCATATTTGTTACCCACAATAAGTCGATCCTCTACCCCAGCTCTCTCTGTCGAGCTTTCAGAAATCAAAGAATCCAGATCAATATAAAGTCCAATTGCCAAATCATCGTCTTTAAGCACGGCTCCGTTAATACCTGTCGACAACCCTATAAAGGTAGAACTAGAGGCTGCTGTCCGTCTCTCAAAATCTGAATGAATCCTAAGCCCAGCATAGTCTAAAGAAGCATCTTGAGAAGACACCCTACTAGTTAAATAAACGAGCCCATTATAAGCCGTCTCAGCTGGCTCGATCACAAATACAGAGGTATCAGCCCCTTCTACAAAGCGTAATCGAGAGTCTTCCGAAATGGATCGTGAAGAATCAAACACCGCTAGGGAGTCGGCATTTCCTGTCACCGAGTCCATTAAATTTACAAAATAAGTCGCCTCTCCATGATCATACATGGCATATAAATCATTGTCCGTAGTATCCACATATAACTGAGGGACGCCTGCAATAGCCGTCACAGAAGAAGTAATAGTAGGCTTTAGATTAATAATCGGCACGGTCATAGTCGCACTTACAACGACATCCCCAGCTACATATATAGACGAATCAAAGGTAACTACACCTTGAACAAGAAATTCAGGAGCATGAACAACCCCATTAACCGTTACTCTACCAGAAAAATAAGCGTCTCCCCCGAGATTAAAGTCTACTGGGTTTGAAAGAGGCTCTTCAAGCGCCACATTAAGTGAGGTTCCAACTACAAACCCTTTATCCGCGACTAAACTGTCCATCTCTAAAGCAGACATATCCCCTAATAAAGATAAGTAATCTACTCCCGTCGTCGCCGTTCTAAACCTCAAATGGCCTACCCTAAGGATCCCCTCATTAGTCAGAATCAAATTAGTATTAGGAAAGTTAGCATTTTGAGCGACATAAAGAAAATTCATTGTAGCCCTATTTAAGGATAACTGAGACAAAGTTCCGCTCTCTACAAAGTTAACCGCAGACAAAGAACCCGCTACTTCCAAATCATAACTAGGCTCTGAGACCCCAAACCCAACATTCCCCCCCATAAAAACAGCTGCAATATTGGCTGAGGTGTCCGTATCCGCATAAACATAGACCCCGCCAACTTCAGCATTGCTATCTGCAAGAATTAAGTTAGTAGCATCATACTTAAGTCCAGTCGCTATCCCCCCTACACTATTGCTACTCACCGTATAAGCCTCAAAGGCATACCCTGCTATATCCTGAGTACCGGAGGCCGCAACATTGATAGAAATTAACTGTTGCGACAATCTAGTATCAGAGCCATTTAATGACTCAAACAAATCAAACTGTGCAACAGGGGCCGAAATCCCAATGCCCACTCGCCCAGTAGTTGTAACCATAAAATTCAAAGAAGAACCCACCTCCATCTCTGAAGCTATAAGTTCATCTGCCACAATATAGTTTGCTGAAACAACACCCCTAATATCAATCTCTGCAAGTGGCGTCTCGGTCCCTATTCCAATGTAGTCTCCAATGACAAAACGGGTAGCGACACTATCCTCCACGTCTGGACCACTGAATCTCATTGAAGTCGTGGAAGAAACTCTAACATCTAAACTAGCCGTTGCATTCAAATCACCGATGGAAACAGCCCCCCTCTCAGAGACTCTAATACCTGTCGTATTATCGGTTCCGATCTGCATGCTTAAATCAAACAACGATTGATTATCAATATGAATAGAAGCTGAGGGTACACCCAACGGCAGTTTAGAGTCAGTTAAAATCCGAACGGCACCTCCTTTAAATAATGCCGCATACTTATTGCCTTCATAAATTGTTACATCGTTAGGATCGGCCGACTGACTTACGGAAATAAGATTCGACATTGATACCGATAGGCCGGTAAGAACATCCTTAGCACCAAGATTAGCTGTAGCCGTAACTAATAAACCTGAATACACTAAACTACCATCAACAGCATCCGTGCCTAAGATCCTGACCCCAAATCCAGATTTAACTGACATCATTGATTTAGATATATTTTCTGTAGACGATAGCCATGCAATGTGAGACAAAGACGCCCCACCCGTCTCAGCGCCTATACTTAGGACATCACCTTTATATGTTACGTCAGAAACAGACGCAAGACCACTTGCATCATCAACATATATCAGGGAATACGCATCGCCAATGACGTCTTGCGTTAAATTTTTTGTAATAGAATTAAAGGTTAAAATTAAGTCATCATTTTCATTCACATATAATTGTGCATAATCCGCTGACATATTAGGAGACGCAATTGATGCAAGAAGAAAAGAGTCCCCCTTCACATTTCCAGATGCAGACAGATATCCATTTAAAGCTAAAGTATCCGCACTCACACCAAGGTTTTCTTCAACAGACATCATGCCCCCTAAATATAAATGTCGATCCGCTGTAGAGGTCAAAAATAAGTTCCCAAACAAATATCCGTCCCCATCAATATTAAGACTAACTCCAGATAGGTGATTTGTCGTATTAACTAAAACATCTTGAACAAGAAGCACCCCAGTCTCTGCAATTAAATCATCCATTACTAATTTAATTTGACGACCTACCGCTGCCACTACATCAAAATTTGAATCCTGTTCTTTAAAAATTAAATGATTAATAGAAACAGGATTAGCACCCTCAATAATAAATGTTGAATCCGGCGCCGACCCACTTCCTTCCACAATTAAGGTGTTAAGGGTCGCATGATCAACAGAAATAGAGACGAAATTACTCCCATTTATAAAGCTACCTCCCTGCAAGGCTCCTGTCACGTCCACGTCATATTCAGGAGTCTGTGTCCCAAAACCAACAAGTCCACCCTTAAGTACTGCTGCCGGGATACCCTCTTTTGTTTGAATATAGACACCATCCACTCGTGAATGAGTGGTGGCCATATCAAAATCATCCAAAATACTAACCGACATACCCGTAATACGCTTATCTGTACCTAATCTACTCATAATATTTTGTGTCGCAACAAAAGAGACCCCAGATAGAGATCGATTCAAGTCAGCTTCTCTAATATCATACGATACAACCAACTGCTTAAACTCAGTATCTATACCAAACAATTGAGATTGAATATGAAACTGAGCCTCTGGAGTAGAAGTCCCTAGACCTACTGTTTTATCCACATTAACATACAAGCCCGTCTCTCCAGCAACATTCAAACTTTCAGATTTAAGTTCACGTGCAAACAAAGCTGAGGCACTTACATCACCTTCCACATCCGCTCCCGGAAAACGAGATTCCCTACCAAAACCGACACCCTCATTAATATCAAAAAGTGTAGTCGTAGTGAGCTCACTTTCTAGTGTAAGCAGAAATAACGCCTCTTGATCATCATTAATACTTAAATACGCAGAAGCAGAAACATCCCCAATCCCAACAAAACCATTTTTAGAAACAGAAAGAGAGTCGTCCACTAAAAGGACACCTTCTGTAGACTCGCCTACAATATGTAAACTAGCACTAGGATGAAACTCACCCCCTGGCGTACTTATCCCCACTTGAGCGCCATAAAAAAGAGCAGAATAAAGATACCCTTCCGTCGAAATAGAATCAGTGTCAGTAACGAAATTCATCGTTGAAGAAATATCAGACAAATCAACAGATACGCCCACAATAGTATCGTTTTCATATAAATCTGCAGCGGTTGCAGCGCTTGTAACAACAAGGCCATAAAACCTACCCGCCGTTGCTCCCGTTCTATTTTGAAAACGCAACTCTATTTTTTGAGCCGTATGACTATTAAAATCAGCAGTACTTATAAGATTGATTATCTTACTAGGCACAGGGACTCTTGCTTGAAAAATTGAATCGCCATAGGCTGTTGTTTCACGTATAAAAAAATTATCTGTAGGTGCTAAAGCATAGCTTTGATTAAATAGTGGGAGATTCGATTCTACCGCCCCTGGTAATGCGTCACTCATCGCGCCTCTTATTGTTACCCCTGACTCTAATTCATGAGAATAGTACAAGTGAGAACTATCCTCTGAATTAACATAAAGCCCAACATAGCTATCCTGTGTAACACCGTTACTTTGTTTGGCGAGTAACAGATAGTCCGTCACACTTAACTGACTAACATTCAAAGTAACAGGAACAAAGACTGATCCCGATATATAAATATCCGTATCTATAGCAGATATCGTATCGACATACAGGGTTCCCGTAACAGTAGCCATACTAGTCAAAGCTTCATCATGAATGGTCAAAGCATTAACGCCAGTCTCTCCACCAATAGCCACTTGGCCATTTTGGCTAATTACTATCGCCTCATAATTATTGACAACAATCAAGGAAGAACCCGTAACTGAATCCCCCCCAGTTCTCACGGCAACAATCCCGATAGCAGACGCCTCTCCCACACCAAATTCAATTCCCGTAGCATATCCATTTGTATCCACATTGGACTTAACAGAAATCGCACCCCAAGTCGTATTATCTGTAACGCGGAACACGTCCACACTCTCATCAGAATTATAATTCAACTGCAAAGGGCTTCCAGGGGACTGAGTACCTAAACCAAAACCGAGCCCCGAAACAACTATATCTCTATCGTTAATAATCGCCAGCCTATCAGAAACCAATGAAGAAGAGACAGATAGGGCATCTATCAGCCCCCCACCACTAACCTCAAAGCCATCTTCTGGAGCCTCTGATCCTAGTCCTACTTGGCCCGAAATGATACCAATATCCGCTTCAATACTCTTGTTAACAACAACAATCGACGCACTAACCCCACCATTTACAGACACGCCCCCCGAATATAAATCCGTGGTACTTAAACCCAAAGAAAATTCAGAAACATCTTCTAAGGATAATCCATCAAAAATCAAGGCTCCTTTAACGCTAATATTATTAGCAGTAGCACTACCATATTCACCCGCACTACCAATGGTCAAATCCTGAGCCACTGTTAAATAAGAAAACTCACCTCCATTAGGATCTGCTAAAAAGGGAATGTCTGTAGCATTGGTCGCACGAAGTGTCCCCTCAACATGAAGCATATAATCCTGATCAGGATTCTCTGTGCCAACACCTACAGATCCTCCCATAAAAACCCCCGAAGCAGCGCCAGTACTCACCTCCGATGAAAGCCCTACAATACGACTGCCCTTCACAGCTAAAAGAGAAGATAGATCAATGTCTAATCCCATGGCTTCACCCTCATCCGCAACAAGGGCAAATATATTTTTGGGATTATCCGATGACAGATCAATAACTAAGCCC